>JBQTKE010000452.1:0-6298 GCA_052386435.1 Myxococcaceae bacterium | reverse complement strand
GCAAGCCAGCGCGGACATGGACAAGGCGCTGAACCCGCCAATCGAGGAACCGAAGTTCGCGCCCTCCACGCCCACGCCTGAAGCACCGCGCGCGGAGAACACACCCGACGCAGCAGTGGATGAGCCTGTTCCCGGCATGACCGTCGCCGAGCTGACCAAGCGCTTTGGCAGCTGTTTCGCCGCGCGCGAGCCCTTGCTCGTTCAGGGACAAGGCATCGCGGAGACGTACGGGCTGCGGGACATGGCACTGTGCCGGCAGAAGTTCCCTTCGTACGTGAACCGCGGCTTGCTCTTCCGCCAGGATAAGTTCTTCGCGACCGCGGATCTGACGAAAATTGAAATGCGCCTCCCGGATGGCGGGCTTCCCCCGGACGCTGGGAGTTAGAGGATTCAGACCATGCGCGACCAAACGTTCATGACCCTGATGCGGTTGTTGCCCAAGTCCGCGCTGTCTTCCGCTGTGGGGGCGGCGACTCGGTTCCCAGTTCCAGCGCCGGTGCATCGCCTGGCGATGAAGGCTTTCGCCAAGCGGTTCCGAGTGGAGCTTGAGGAGGCGGAGCACTCGTTTGGCGGCTACTCGAACTTTTCCGAGTTTTTCGCTCGCAAGCTGAAGCAAGGCGCGCGGCCGGTGACCCCAGGCGACAAGGTCGTCATCTCGCCCGTTGACGGCGCAATCTCGCAGATTGGCTACACCGAACGCGGGGAGCTCTTGCAGGCGAAGGGCATCGCGTATCCGGTCGAAAAGCTGGTGGGAGACGCGGATGCTGCCAAGCCGTTCATCGGCGGAGCGTTCGCGACCATCTACCTCTCTCCGCGCGATTACCACCGCATCCACGCGCCGCTCAGAGGCCGCATCACCGGCTACTCGTACATCCCCGGGCAGTTCTGGCCGGTGAACCCCGCGTCCGTCCGTTCGCTGGAAGCGCTGTTCTGCGTGAACGAGCGGCTGGTCACGTACCTCGATACGCCCGCAGGCAAGTGCGCAGTCATCAAGGTCGGCGCCACCTGCGTCTCGCGCATCCGCGCTTCGTACGACGACGTGGTGACCCACACCGGTGGAGCGGCGAAGGTTCACGCGTACGAACAGAAGCAGGAAGTGAAGAAGGGCGACGAGATCGGCGTGTTCGAGATGGGCTCGACCGTGATCTTGCTGTTCGAGCCGGGACGCGTTCGCTGGGATGCGGCGCTCGCGCCTGAGTCGGTGCTGCGGATGGGAACCAAGATTGGAGATGTAACGTGAGTCAGAAGATCTCCGGCGTGAAGGGGATGAATGACCTTCTCCCGGGGGAGATTGAGATCTGGCACCACGTTGAGAAGACGGCGCGGGAGATCTTCCGCCGGTGTGGCTACAGCGAGCTGCGCACGCCGACCGTTGAGGACACCTCGCTCTTCATTCGCAGCGTGGGCGAAGAGACGGACATCGTCGGCAAGGAGATGTACACGTTCGAGGACAAGAGCGGTCGCAGCCTGACGCTCCGTCCTGAAGGCACTGCTCCCGCGGCGCGCGCATACATCGAGCACGCGGTGAACAACCAAGAGCCGGTGACGCACTGGTTCTACGTGGGCCAGATGTTCCGCTACGAGCGCATGAAGGCGGGGCGCTACCGCCAGTTCTCGCAGATTGGTGCGGAGGCCTACGGCGCCAAGGAGCCGGCGCAAGACGCGGAGATGATCGACTTGGTGGTGCAGCTGCTTGAAGCGCTGCCGCTCAAGAACATCAGCCTCAACCTGAATTCTCTTGGCGACGATACGTGTCGGCCGCAGTACCAGGCTGCGTTGGTCGCGCATTTTCGCTCTCACCAGTCAGAGCTGTGCGCGGATTGTCAGCGACGGCTCGAGACCAATCCGCTGCGCATCCTCGACTGCAAGGTCGAAGGTTGCCGGAGGATCGCCGAGAACGCGCCGAACGTGCTCGAGTTCCTCTGCGGGCCTTGCCGCACCCACTTCGACGAGGTGAAGCGAAAGCTGGACGCGCTGGGCATCAAGTACGTCGTGAACCCGCGGATGGTGCGCGGACTCGACTATTACACGCGCACCGCGTTCGAGTTCCTCGCGTCCAGTCCCGTGCTTGGCACCGCGAGCGCCGTGGGCGGGGGAGGGCGCTACGACAAGTTGGTTCGATCGCTCGGTGGACCGGATGTTCCCGCGGTGGGCTTTGGTCTGGGCATTGAACGACTCTGCATGCTTCTCGCGGAGTCGGGCGTGTCATACGCCGGCAAGCCGGAGCTGTTTATCGCCACGGTCGACGAGAGCGCGCACGATGCGGCGCTGCAGATGGCCGCTCGGCTGCGCCGACAGGGCATCTGGGTGGAGTTCGATCCTCGAGGTGGGAGCCTCAAAAGCCAGATGAAACGTTCCGACAAAAGCGGAGCTGCGTTCACCTTGGTGCTGGGCGGGGATGAGCTGGCGAGTGGGCGGGCGAAGCTCAAACCCATGGCCGGGGGAGAACCAAAGGAGATTGCTTTCGCGGATCTGGCCGATGCCCTGAAAGCTGCACGCGGCTAGCCATTTCCTTCATCCGCGCACCTTTCCCTCGTGACACCAGCGCCCCCTGACGTGCTCGTGCCCTTCAACGGTACGCTTCAGGGCATATGAAGATTTTCTCTCTGGCGGTGGGGATCACCTTAGCGGCGAGCTCGGCGGCGTTTGCCGAGGACGAGCTGGCGGCGGTGGATCAACCGGCGCCCATGTTCCGCCTGCCCGTCTACAACGCGAAGGCCGTGGGCGCGACGTCGCTCGGCCTGGATCGCTACGTGGGCGCGGAACCACAAGAGACCAACGTTCGCGCGGTCCTGCTCTCGTTCATGGCGTCGTACTGCGGCCCCTGTAAGAAGGAGATGCCGTATTTGGAGTCGCTGCACCAGCGCTACAAGGAGCTGGGCCTGCGCGTGGTGATGGTGTCCATCGACACGGAGGCCGAAGGTCAGGCAAAGGTCGACGCGCTGATCGCTCAGAACAAAGTGACGTTCCCGGTGCTGAAGGACCGCTTCAACCTCGTCGCTCGCCGGTGGCTGGGCAACCAGAGCCCGCTCCCTTCCGTGTTCTTCCTCAAGCCGGATGGCACCGTGTCGCGCGTGCACCGCGGCTACAGCGAAGAGGGCAGCAAGCTGCTGACCCAAGAGGTGGAGCTCGCCCTGGGCGTGAAGCGGAACGATGGCGCTCGCACGCTGACCGCGTCCAAGCCCACGCCGTAGGCAGCGCTCCCGAGGGCAGAGCACGTAGGCAATCACCAAATCCGCGACGCCGTCGCCGGTGGCATCGAAGAGCTCCCCGGCGATTGGACAACACGGGGTCGTGTTTACGAAAGAAGCTGCCCCGGTCTGATGTGCGCGCATTGGTAAGCGCAGAGAAGCCGCGCAGCGGCGAGGGTGCGGCTTCTCTGTGACGTCGCTCTGCGCACCGAGCGAGACCCCGCGCAGTGAGGTATGAGGCGCGCATGTTGGCGCCGCTCACGGTGATCGCTGGACCCACGGCGTCAGGGAAGACGGCGCTGGCGATCCGCGTCGCGCAAGCGATCGGCGGGGAGATCGTCAGCGCGGATTCGCAGCAGGTGTACCGCCACTTCGATCTCGGAACGGCGAAGCCGACCGCTGAAGAGCTGGTCTCGGTGCCGCATCACTTGATCTCGGTTGTCGAACCCGCGGATCTCTTTTCGGCGATGCGGTTTCAAACCGACGCCGACGCGGCGATCGCGGACATTCACGCACGAGGCAAGCGAGTGGTGGTGGTGGGCGGCACAGGCCTCTATTTGCGGATTCTGCTCCACGGTGCGGTGAAGGCTCCACCGGCGTCGCCTGCGCTGCGCGCGGATTTGGAGAAGGAGGCCGAGGCCAACGGCCGGCCCGCGCTCCACGCGAAGTTGGCGGCAGTGGATCCAGAAACAGCGTCCTGGGTGAAGACCACGGATCTCGTTCGCATCATTCGGGCGCTGGAGATCCACGCACTCACCGGTCAGAAGGCTTCCGCATGGAGACGCGAGCACGGCTTTGCGCCAGATCGCTTCGCGTATTCGTTGTGGGTGCTTGATCCACCTCGAGAGGAGCTCTACGAGCGCATCAACCAGCGCACGCGAAGACTCTTTGCCGCGGGGCTCGTCAGCGAGGCCCAACGGTTGATCGAGCGAGGCTTCCGCGACGCGCCCCCGATGGGCAGCGTGGGCTACGTGCAAGCTCGCGATCTGATCGAAGGCCGGTTCGCTTCTGAAGAAGAAGCGATCGACAAGGCCGCTCAGGCGACGCGCCACTACGCCAAGCGACAGCGCACGTGGTTCCGCAAAGAAGCCGGTGCTCGCTTCGTCTGGCCGGTCGATGAGGCATTCCGGCAGATCTTGGCGAGGATCGCTAAGTAGCCCGGTTGTGACTCACGTCAGGAGAGCACGCCCACGTGTGGGCACTTCGAGCGCACGCGCTCCTGCACGGCGCAGCCCTTCTGAATTTCATATCCCTGCGTCAACATGGCGTGGTCTCCGGCTGATTAGGCGAGGCGCTGTCCTTCACGGTGTCTGCGGCCTTCTTCGAACACGACCGCGCGGTTTCGCCCGGCGCGCTTCGCTTCGTAGAGCGCTTCATCCGCGGCTTCGAAGAGCTGCTTCGGATCTTCCTTCGGCGAGGCGGTGAAGTGGCCCGCGACGCCGCAGCTGATCGTGAGTGTCACGAACGTGTCCGGCGCGCCTTCAAAGCGCATTGAGGCCAGGCTCTGGCGCAATCGTTCGACAAAGATGCGCGCGACGTACGGATTTTGGTGGGGGAGCAGGACGACGAACTCATCACCGCCGTAGCGCGCGGCGTAGTCGGTCTCGCGCAGGTTCTCCCGCAGCTTCTGAGCGACGGTGCAGATCGCTTTGTTCCCAGTCGCGTGGCCGAAGCGGTCGTTCAGCGACTTGAGGTGATCGACGTCGATCACGACCAGCGAGAGTGGGTAGTCGTAACGAACCGCCCGCTTGTGCTCGAGATCGATCCGCACCTGAAACGCGCGGAAATTGGAAAGGCCGGTGAGCGCGTCGGTCTGGGCGTGTTCGGCGAGCAGCGCGTGCTCCCAGCGAATGCGCAGCGCACGTTCGACGCGCGCCATCAGCTCTCGCGGCTCGAACGGTTTGCCAATGAAGTCCGCGCCGCCCATCTCCAGACAGCGGGAGGGCATGTCTTCGCGCTCGCCCGACATGAAGATGACGGGGATGTCCCGCGTCTTCGGGTCCTGAGCGAGCTGGCCGTGCGCGGTGATGCCGTCACGAATGGGCAGGAATACGTCGAGCAAGATCAGATCCGGCTCCAGCTTGCGCGACAAGAGCAGCGCCTGTTCGCCGTCTTCCGCCTCCGCGACGTCAAAGCGGCCGCGAAGGAGCTCACAGAGCGGTTCTCGGCTGACGGTCTCGTCTTCGACCACCAGCAGGAGCGGACGCTCACGGCCGGATGACTCGCTTGTACGCACCATCTGGGTCCGACCCTTTCCTCTCATCGACGGCAGGCCGGGGACCTCGGATGCTCCCTTTGCCCCGGAGCCCTCGTTATCTCCAGTTCCCCCCCCACGCCCCAGGGGAGCTCCGACTTCCCCACACACTTGCTCCAAGATCCCCGGCTGCCAAGCGGACATCTGGTACCTCGCTCGTTCGAGTGAGGCCCTTCTCGACGGCCCAGTCGAGCAATCGACGTGCCCCGGCGGGTGAGTGACCGAACCGGGCGTCGCCGCTCAAACGCCGCGCGGTGCGGAAGCGTCGTACGCGGCGCAATCCGGTAAGGAATGGCGGAATGCGGGAAGGCGCCCACAGCAAAAGATGCCGCGCAACGTCGACCTTAGAAGGAACTGCAGGGTGGGTTCAGCGCCGCTGAAACTGTACGCGCCGGCCGCCCATCTGCTGTTGCGGGGGCTGCTCCAACCCGAACTGCCACCACATGGGCTCGTACGCCTTCATTCGCAGTTTCTTGTCGTTCTGCAGTGCGGTCAGTCCAGCTTTCAACTTCTCGTCGGACGGGTTTACCGCGACGGCGCGGCCCAGAATCTCCAGCGCCTTTCCCTTCTCTTTGATCTGCTGCTCACACCAGGCGTACGTCGACCAGACCAGGCCTTCTTTCTTCCCGGCGGTGACGGCCTTCTCAAACGCCTTCTCCATCTGCGCGTAGTCCTTCTTGCGGAAGAACAGCGCGCCCTGGAACGCGAGCGCCATGTAGTTGCGGGCGTTGGCCTTCTGGAGATGTTGGAGCGCGCCGTCGGTGTCGTTGACCAGATACTTGATCATGCCGATCTGGGCGTGGACTTCCGAGCCGATCAGAAACTGCCACTTGTCGTAGACCAACGCGGTCTC
>JBQTKE010000451.1:0-7744 GCA_052386435.1 Myxococcaceae bacterium | reverse complement strand
GCAGCGAACCAAAGGTCGGCCCCGGCGATAGATCCGCGGCCTGAACCACGAGAGCCACACCGATCACGGCCGGCGCCCAGCGCGCCAAGCGGCTCGACCGGAACCACAGCGCCAATACGCCCATCAGGATCAAGTAGTGGAGCGGCCAGATGAAGCGCCCGGGCGACCGCAGGGCTTCAGTGATCAAGCTCGCGTGCTGCGCGAATGTCCGTGCGCTCGCCACCTTCCAACCGGCCAGCATCACGCTCGATCCCAGAGCGAAGACTGCCAGCCCGCCCGCGACGACGATTAGCGGCACGACCTGAGCCCGCAACGCGGGACGCGCGCGCCAGCTCAACGCGGCGCCAGCGACCAGGAGTGCCAGCGCCCCCGTTCCTAAGTACGCGAACCCCTCGTACTGCCCGGCGCCGACAGGAAACGAAGGCAAGACGCGCGACATCCCAAGCGGATTGACGAGGCTCAGCAGATTCGCCGTGTAGTTGTCGAAACCGACAGCGTGAACACGAGGGACGCTGAGAAAACCGAAGAGTGACAGCGACGCGACCGTCGGTAGCAACAGAGCGAACGCGGCCCACGCACGGTGCAGGCGGGAGATTCGCCAGCCCCAGACCCCAGCGCAGGCCAGCGCGAGAGTCATCAACGCGAGGTAAGGATGCACTGCTCCAGCCAGCGCGCACAGGACGCTCAGCCCCGCCCAGGTCTTCTTTGGTTCCTCACCCTGCCTGAGCGCCAGCCAGATCGCGGCGATCAGCAGCCACTGGCCACACAACGCGAGGTGCCCAATGCGGTGAGCCAGGACCGGGCTCACCGCGAAGAAGACTCCACCCAATGCCTGGAGGCGCTTGTCATCGGTGAGCGTGGAGGTCAGCAGCGCCCCGAAGAAGCCCTGGAGGGCGTAACAAAGGAGGAGCCAGAGCCCGAAGTACTGCGTGGGGGCGTCACCTGACAGCGTAGGCCCAACCAGAACGCCCATGAGGGGAATCGCGTCCGCTGCCGCGAGCGAGCTTCCCACGGGGTGAAGCAGTCCGGGCGCCCGCCCCAGCGGGAGGCTCCAACAGGGCTCGTAGTAGAGCCAGCCGAAGAGGTTCATGGCCCAGTCACCCGCGAGCATCCAGGTGACTCGATAAGGATTGAGAACGGCCCACCCGCCTCGCAGAAGAAACCAGACTCCTCCTGCGATGGCGGCCACGAGTGGCGCGGCAAACTTAGAGAGCACTCTCACGGCCACTCCGCGTTGCAGTCCTTCGCCGCTCGCGTCCAGCCAACGTACGAAGGCCGATGACTTCGTCAGAAGCTCGAACGACTACGCCTTGGCCACGTCGGTGCCCAGCGTCTTCGCGACTTCCGCCGCCAGGTCGTCCTTCTTCTTCTCAATGCCCTCGCCCACCACGAACCGAGCGAAGCGCCGAATCGTAATGTTCTCGCCAATCTTGGCGACCGCGTCGGTGACGACGTCGCTGATCTTCTTCTTGTCGTCCTTGATCCAGAGCTGATCCACCAGGCAGACGGTCTCGTAGTACTTCTCGATCTTGCCGGTGATGATCTTCTCCCAGATCGCTTCTGGCTTCTTCGCGTCGCGCAGCTGCTGGCGGTGGATCTCCTTCTCCTTCTCCAGCACGTCCGCGGGGATCTCCTCACGGCGGGTGTACTGGGGCGCGGCGGCGGCGACCTGCATCGCCAGCTCCTTCACCAGCGCTTGGAAGTCGTCGTTGCGCGCCACGAAGTCGGTCTCGCAGTTGACCTCAATCAGCACGCCGGTCTTGCCGTTGTGGATGTAGGAACCGACCAAACCTTCGGCAGCCACGCGACCGGCCTTCTTCGCCGCGCCGGTGATGCCCTTCTTCCGGAGCCACTCTTCCGCCTTCTCGAAGTCCCCGCCCACTTCGGCGAGCGCCTTCTTGCAATCCATCATTCCCGCGCCGGTCCGCTCGCGGAGGTCCTTCACCATCGTGGCGCTGATCTCAGCCATGTCTCGTCTCCCAAAGAATCGTCAGAAAGGATGTGGAATGAAAACCGGCCGCCCCAGAAGGAACGCCTTCGGGCAGCCGGCCAATGCTTTTGGAACCGAAGGAATCGCTCAGTCGACCTTGGCGGCGGCCTCGGTGCCACCTTCGACCTCTGGCGGAACGTTCAGGCCTTCGGGGGAAGACGCAGCAACGGCGGTGCCGCCCTTGATCTCCACCAGAGGTCCACGGCGCTCGCCTCCAGAGCTGGACGGACCGGCGCCGCGGGGGCCGCCGCGGTCGCGGTCATTGCCGCCACGGCGAGGACCGCGACGATCGTCACGATCATTCCGGCCGCCACTGCGCTCGCTGCGTTCCTCTTGCTCATCACGCTCGGAGGCGCCGGACGCACGGTACCGCGCGCCGCCCTCGATCGCCGCGTCGGCGATCTTCGAGGTGAACAGCTTGATGGAGCGGATCGCGTCGTCGTTGCCCGGGATGACGAAGTCGATGCCTTCGGGATCACAGTTGGTGTCGACCACGCCAATGACCGGAATGCCCAGACGGCTCGCCTCGTGGACCGCGATGTGCTCCTTCTTCGGGTCGATCACGAACACGCACCCCGGCAAGCGGGACATGTCCTTCACGCCGCCCAGGTTCCGCTCCAGCTTCTGCTGCTCGCGGGTCAGGCCAGCGACCTCCTTCTTGGGGAGACGATCAAAAGTCCCGTCCTCGGCCATCTTCTCCAGCGTCTTCAGCCGGTCGATGCCCTGCTTGATGGTCTTGAAGTTGGTCAGGGTGCCGCCCAGCCAGCGGCTGGTGACGAAGAACTGACCGGCCCGGCGAGCCTCTTCCTGGATGGTGTCCTGCGCCTGCTTCTTGGTGCCAACGAACAGCACCGAACCGCCGCGCGAGGTGACCTCGGACACGAAGCGGAACGCGGACCGGGCCAGCGCCACCGTCTTCTGAAGGTCGATGATGTAGATGCCGTTGCGGGCGCCGAAGATGTACGGCTTCATCTTCGGGTTCCAGCGCTTGGTCTGGTGGCCGAAGTGAACCCCGGCCTCCAGGAGCTGCTTCATGGTGATGCCGCTCGGGGCGGCCATTGCCTGCTGTGCCTGAGACTCTTGCTGATCCATGGTGGTTTCTCTTTTCGGTTGGTCCGCCACGTCCCGCTGTGAAGCGCCGGCCTCCACCCCTCAACGCGTCTTTGAGGGGACCTGGGCGGCCAGCACGGGCGTGTGTGAATTTAAATGAAACTGAAAACTGCTACGGCGTCCGCCGGAGCGGGCGAGGTTACTAACAGAGGCCCCTCTCGGTGCGCAAGCAGCGCATCGACTTCCTTGATTCAAGTGAGCAAACCCGGTGCACCTGCGCGTTCGTCCCTTATGGGGTAACGCACGGTGGAGAAGGGAGCAGAAAAGAGGTCCGGATGTACCGCACCGCTGGAAACATCTGACATGTGATCAACTTTCCCCGGCTCTCGGGAGGGCAGTTGACGCTGCCTCCCCCTCTACCGTCGCGAGCAATGAGCTACACCTCACGCATCACGCTGGATCGTGCGTGAGGCTGGCCTGGAAGTCCAAGCACTTCGGGCTCAAGCCCCTGCTTCTGCCGCCCCGTGGCACTTCTTGTACTTCTTCCCGCTGCCGCACGGGCAGGGGTCGTTGCGACCCACCTTCGGACCAGTGCGAACGGTCGCGGGCCGCGACTGCGCCGCGCGCGAGTTGTCGACGTTCCCTTCCGTGTCGCCACGCCCTTCCACAATCTGCCGCTGCTTCATCGCCATCTGACGGCGCAGCTTCTCCGCCTCTTCGGCGGCGTTACGGGACTGCACCCGCATCAGCGTGCTCACGAACTGGTGCTTGATGGCGGAGAGCATCTGAATGAAGCCTTCGTAACCTTCCTTCTTGTACTCCTGCTTCGGGTCCTTTTGACCGTAGCCGCGCAGACCAATGCCCTGCTTAAGGTGGTCCATCGCCAGCAGGTGGTCCTTCCAAAGCTGATCGATCGTGGATAGGTAGAGCCGCTGGCAGAAGCGGTGGAAGTCGTCTCCGAACTCCTTGTCGCGCGCGACGTAGTACTTCTCCACCACCTGGTAGATCTGATCCTGCAGCGTTTCTCGCGTGCCGGCCGCGGTGAACTTCATGTCAGCGTTGAGGACTTCCTTCGCCGCGTTGCTAAGCCCCTGCAGATCCCACGCGTCCGGGCTGCGGGTGGAGCAGTAGGTGTCGGTCATCGCCACGATGACGTCTTCCACCGCGTCCAAGACCATCTCGCGGAAGTCCGGCCAGCTCACCGTCTGCTCGCTGCGAATCTTCGCCTTGGTCTTGGGATCCTCGTCGAACTCCACCAGCGGCAGACCGGCGCCCGCGGCCAGCACTCGGCGGCGCAGCTTGTAGATGGTGCGCCGCTGCTGGTTCATCACGTCGTCGTATTCGAGCAGGTTCTTACGCATGTCGAAGTTGTGTCCTTCGACCCGGCGCTGAGCGCCCTCGATGGCCTTCGACAGCCACTTGTGCTCGATGACCTCGCCCTCTTCCATCCCCAGCCGCTCCATCAGGCCGGAGATCCGCTCCGACCCGAAGATGCGCATCAGGTCGTCTTCGAGGGACAGGTAGAACTTGGAGACGCCCGCGTCACCCTGACGGCCCGCGCGACCGCGCAGCTGGTTGTCGATGCGGCGGGACTCGTGGCGTTCGGTGCCCAAGATAAACAGGCCGCCCAACGACACGACCTCGTCGCGTTCGCTCTTCGCCAGCGCCTTGTACTTGTCCAACGCGTCCTGAAACCGCTTGCCCCATTCGGCCTGCGCGCGCTGGTACTCGGTCAGATCCAACGCCGCGCCCGCGCTGGGCTCCGGCGGAACCGGCTCCGGACCCGCGGCGGCCTTGGCCAGCACCTCGGGATTGCCGCCGAGCAGAATGTCGGTGCCGCGTCCCGCCATGTTGGTGGAGATGGTGATCGCGCCCTTGCGACCGGCCTGCGCGACGATGTCCGCTTCGCGCTGGTGCTGCTTGGCGTTGAGGACGTTGTGGGGGATGCCGCGCTTCTTGAGGAAGTTGGAGAGCACCTCGCTCTTGGCGATGGAGACGGTACCGACGAGCACCGGCTGCCCCTTCTTGTGCAGCTCTTCCAACTCTTTTGCCGCCGCTTCGAACTTCTCGCGCTCGGTCTTGTAGACCACGTCCTCCACGTCCTTGCGGACCATGGGGCGGTTGGTCGGAACCACGCGGACGTCCAGGTTGTAGATCTTCGCGAACTCTTCCGCTTCAGTGTCCGCCGTACCGGTCATGCCGGACAGCTTGGTGTACATGCGGAAGTAGTTCTGGAACGAGATGGTCGCCAGCGTCTGGTTCTCGTTCTCGATCTTCACGCCTTCCTTGGCTTCAATCGCCTGGTGCAGACCGTCTGACCAGCGCCGACCCGGCATCAAGCGGCCAGTAAACTCGTCGACGATCATCACCTCGCCGTCCTTCACCACGTAGTCGCGGTCGCGCTTGTAGAGCGTGTGCGCGCGCAGGGCCTGCTCCACGTGGTGCAGCGTCTCAATCTCCTCCGGCGCGTAGAGGTTCTGGAGGGTGAGCTTGCGCTGCAACTTCTCCACGCCCTCGTCGGTGAGGCTGACCGAGCGGGACTTCTCATCGAGCGTGTAGTCCTGGTCGGGGATCAGCGCGGGGATGACCTGGTCCACGCGGTAGTACTTGTCCGTCGTGTCTTCGGTGGGGCCGGAGATAATGAGCGGAGTACGCGCTTCGTCGATGAGGATGGAGTCCACTTCGTCGACGATGGCGAAGTTGAGCTCGCGCTGGACGTAGTCATTCAGCGAGAACTTCATGTTGTCGCGCAGGTAGTCGAACCCGAACTCGTTGTTCTGCCCGTAGGTGACGTCGCAGCGGTACGCGTCCTGGCGCTGCTTGTCGCTCAGGTCGTGGAGGATGCAGCCGGTGGAAAAGCCCATGAACCGGTGCAGACGGCCCATCCACTCGGCGTCGCGGCGGGCCAAGTAATCATTCACCGTGACCACGTGCACGCCGCGGCCAGAGAGCGCGTTCAGATACGAAGGAAGCGTCGCGGTCAGGGTCTTGCCTTCGCCGGTTCGCATTTCCGCGATGCAGCCTTGGTGCAGGAACATGCCGCCAATCAGCTGCACGTCGAAGTGGCGCTGGCCCAGGACGCGACGGCCGCCTTCACGCACCAGCGCGAACGCTTCGACCAGCATGTCGTCCAGCGAGCGCCCGTTCTGAGCCTCCTGACGCAACTTGGCAGTCCGAGTCGGGAAGTCCTCGTCCTTAAGCCCGCGCATCTCGGTCTCGAGCGCGTTGATCTGAGCGACCCTCGGCCAGGCCTTCTTGAGCTCCCGCTCGTTCTTCGTGCCGATGATTTTCTTAAGCGTGTATTGGATCATGTGTCCTTCGCGGACGAATGCGGCGATTCGAGGGGGAATAACCAGGAAGCGCTTGGGCGCGCAAGGTAAGACGGCTAGGACCCTTGGCAATGCCTCAACGTCGAAACCCGCGGCAACGCTCCGGTTCCCCAGCAAGATCCACCTCGCTGCCACGTCCCGGAGCCTCAGGAAACCCCGCCCCTCGCCAGCGCTTCGGTGGTCAGTCGAAGTCGGTCTCCCAACCCCGTTTTGACCCCCGGGCCAGGGCTGCCCCTCCACCCCCACCACCCGTCCCTCCCCGGGTCCGCCCACCCGCCATGCCTTCGGGCCTCCGCGCCCCCCAGGTGGGAGCGTGGCTGGTCACCTGTCGAGCCGGGTTTGAGCCCTTCCTTTATGAAGAGCTCGCCTGGGCAGGGGCAGGACCCCAGCTTTTGGGCCCCGGACTGCTGTCCTTTAGTAAGCAGCCCAAGGAGACGCCCGCCTTCGCCCGAGCCGCCTTTCCGGTGAGCCGCCTGCTCCAGGGCGCGGATTCCGTCCGCGACGTGATCGCGAAGGTCTCGTCACGTCCCGCCGCGCTCCACCTCTGGGCTCCCGACACCGACGTCGGGAACCGGAGCCAAGTTCAGACGCTGTTCGAGAGTGGCGCCGAAGACTACGTGTTGGGTCCGCAAGCCGCGGAGCGAGAAGGCGGCGTTCTCATCGAAGTCTGCGAGTACGCACCGGACCAGTATGCCTTCGGCACCCTTCCCGCCCACAGCGCCTGGTCACTCTGGCCGGGAGGAAAGCGCCGCATGAAGCGGAGCGATGCACCTTCGCGTGCTGCAATGAAGTTGGACGAAGCCCTGGACCGAGTCAGCGTCCCGCCCGGTCGCGGAGATGTCTGCGTGGACTTGGGCGCGGCGCCAGGAGGCTGGACCGCGCGCTTGGTCGACCGAGGCGCGAAGGTGATTGCCGTCGACCCCGCCAAGCTCACGCCCGAGCTGTCACGCCACCCCAAGGTGAAACACGTTCAGGACAGCGCCTTTACCTTCCAGCCCGAGGAACAGGTCGACTGGCTCTTCTGTGACATGGCCTGGCGACCGCTGGAGGTCGCGCAGCTCTTGGCCAAGTGGGCGCGAAAGCACTGGGCGCTGCAGCTGTGCGCGAACATCAAGCTGCCCATGAACGACAAGCTGCCCATCATCCACCGCGTGAAACGCACGCTTCTCGAGGGAGGTTGGAACGCCCTCCAGGTCCGGCAGCTCTACCACGATCGAGATGAGGTCACGGTCCTCGCCAACTGTTGAAGGGGTCAGGCTTTAAACTCATACAAACTGCGGAGCGGGTTATGCGTGACGTTGGCCCTCCCCCGGGTGTTAGAGTGTAAAGCCAGACCCCAACTCGTCGAGGATGCACATGCGGGGGTTATGCGGCA
>JBQTKE010000450.1:0-4683 GCA_052386435.1 Myxococcaceae bacterium | reverse complement strand
CCCCCTCCACCGAGTTCAAGACATCCTTCGGTCCGGTCAAGCTGGGGCAGATCGTGGAGGGGGTGAAGCGCGGCTTCCGACATCAGCCTGGAAGCGAGTCCTACTGGCGCGACATCGCCTGGACCTTGGACCTGTTGGCGGAGGTGCTCAAGCCCGGGGCGGAGGGGGTGTTTCGCAATGGCGCGGGAGAGAAGATCGACTTCAACGGGGTGATGGACGACGCGCTCCTGTACTTGGAGAAGGCACAAGCGGACATCTCCGAAGGGATGGACAAGCACCTGCCCCAGGTCGACAAGCGCAAGCAGGGAATCTACGCGCACACCTGCGGCGGGCTTCACCTCTATCAAGCGTTGGGGAACTGGTCCCGGTTCGGCTTCGTGCGCAAGCGTTGGGGCGCGCGCTGGGATCGTCAGGTCGAGGTGCTCTTCTACCGCCTCATCTCCGAGCAGCGCCAATACGAAGCCGCGCTCCAACAAGCGCCCGGCTACCGGCTGCTCATCTACACGCAGATGGTGAAGTTTTACGGCCACTTCTTGGAGACCACCGGGCGGCTCAGGAAAAAGAGCCACTTCCGGCCTACCGCGGAGCAGCTGCAGCAGGTCGAGAAGGCGAAGGCCTATCTGGATCGGGCCGTGTTGGGGCTGCGGGATGTAAAGGCGCTCGAGTCGATGGATCAGCTGAAGAAGACGCAGCGTCAGGTTTATCTGGATCTGATTGGCGACTCGTGTCACGCCACCCACGGCTGGGATTTTTGGAGGTAAACGCCGCGCTTCGGCTAGAACGCGCGGTCATGCGAACACTTCAATCTCTGGCCTTCGGCGTCGCGGTCTGTGTCGCCGGGGCGTCGCTGCAAGGCTGCCGGTCCGAAGGCTGTCTGGGAGGAGAAGCCGGGTGCAAGATCCCCTCTCCCTGCACCTCGGTGTCTTTTACGTGTGAGGCGAAGCCGCTGGTCGCGCGGCCCATCGCTGAAGGCGAGACCGTCCCGGGAGGCTGGGATGCGCTCGCCGCGCGCGACGATATTTTCCTCTCCAACGGGAGAATCAACGTCGTCATCGCCGGATTGGGGAACGCGAACTTCTTGGATCCGAACGGCGGCTCGATCCTTGACCTCTCCAACGTCGACAAGAACAACGACGGCCTGAACCAGATGCTGCAAGTGGTAGGCATCCTGCCTGCGGACGGGGCCCACTATACGGAGCTGGAGATCATCCGCGAACCGGACCGCGTGGGCGTTCAGCTCAAGGGGACGCTGGACGAGCGCCCAGACCTGACGATCGCCACCCTCTACGAGCTGCGCGCGTGCGACGACGGCGTTCGCATTCGCACCGAGGCCGTGAACGGCTCGCCGGACACGCAGCTCTGGGCCTTGTCGGACGGGTTTTACTGGAGCGCGCGCGAAGCCCTGCCCTTCACACCCGCGGCAGGCGCGGGCTTTACCCACCCGTCGTTTGATCTGCTCTCGATCAACGACGCGTACGAGAAGTTTCCCTATCTGGCCGCGAGCTCGCACTCCGCGCCCTACGCGTCGTACGCCCACGTTTCTTGCCAAGAGAAGCAGATGGAGGGCTTCCAGAGCGACTCCGTCTCGTCCTCCGGCAAGCTGCGCACCGTGGTTCCTCCGCGCGGCCACCTGATCTTCGAGCGGTTTCTGGCCGTGGCGGATGGAAAGGACGCCTCCGCGGCGTCGACCCTGGCCCTGGATATTCGCAAGCAGCTCTTCAACGAAGAGTACGTGACCCTGAGCGGAACCGTGGAGCGGGTGGGTGCGCTCAGCGTGGGCACCGAACGCGAGACCAGCATCATCGTCTCCACCCAGAAGGGCTGCAGAGCGTCCGGCGCGCTCTCCCAGCTCATCTGCGACAAGGACGCGCCCTCGCCGTGGAGTCAGGTGGTCCCGGACAACACCGGCAAGTTCTCCACGCGCGTCCCCAAGGGTTTGGCGCTGCACTTGGAGGTTCACTCGTTCGGACAGAAGGCGCTGGAGCGCGAAATTGACGCGCTCGAGTCAGATCGCGATCTCGGTGAGCTCACCCTGCCCTCCACCGCTCGGGTGACTTTCTCTGTCGTGGATGGACTGGGCGCGGGGGTCGACGCGGAGATTCTGGTCATTCCCGCGGATGAGGCGACTGCGAACACGGTCAAAGGCACGTTTCATGGCCGCTTTGGAGCCTGCGCGCCCTGGCTTGGACCTCCGCCCGGCGCCTCGCCCGCGTGCAACCACATCCTCGTCGCCAGCGGACAGGCCACAGTGGAGATCCCCACCGGCGCGTTCCACTTCTACGCGTTCAAAGGTCCCTTCTGGACGCTGGCCAGACAGACGGTGACGCTCACCCCCACCGCTTCGTCGCTGTCGTTCATCCTCGGCAAGCTGCCGCTGCAACCCGTGGGAACGCTGGGCGCGGATCTCCATGTCCACGGCGCGGCGAGCTTTGACAGCTCCATCCCGGATGAGGACCGCGTGCGCTCCTTCTCGGCCATGGACATGGACGTGATCGCAGCGACGGATCATGACGTCGTCTACAACTACGCGGACACCGTGACCCGTTTGGGCCTGACCGGTCGCCTGAGTGTGATCGCCGGGACTGAAACCACCGGCCACATCCCCTTCATGCGCATCCCCAACTACGGCTTCCCACTGGTGATCGGCCACTACAACTTCTGGCCGCTCCAATACAAACCTGGCGAACCGCACAACGGCGGTGTGAACGACGAGCGCCGCGAGCCCGGCGTCCTCTTCGACCAGATAACGGAACGCTTCGACGCCGCGGTGCCGGTGATTCAGCTCAACCATCCCTGGGCGACCCCGGAGTTCGGGCGCGACCTGGGCTACCCGCGGGCGCTGGCGCTCAACACGCTAAAAGACCTGCCCGCGAGTGATGACGGCACCGCCGCCGGCATGTACGTGCGTACGCCCAAAGGCAAGGCCGCGAACAACGGGCACCACGCCCAGGAAGTGATGAACGGCAGCAGCAGTGAGAGCCTGCTCCAGTACCGGGCGTTCTGGTTCTACTTGCTAAGCCAGGGCCAGCTGCGCACTGGCACCGCGAACAGCGACTCACACAGCCTGGCCGACAACACCATCGGCGTTCCCCGCAACGTCGTATACGCGTCGACGCGGCCGGGTTTCGCCTTCAACGTCGACACCTTCGACACCGCGATCCGCGAAGGACGCGTGTTGGGAACCAACGGCCCGGTCATTGAGGCGACGGTCGACGCGGCCACAGGTCCCGCACGCAACTTCTCACTCACGCCGTTCGCTCCGGCACCCGCGGGACAGCTCCACCTGCGCGTCTCGGCCGCGCCCTGGGTTCCGGTAAAGGAGATCCGGATCATCGTCAACAGCAGGGTGGTGAAGACGATCAACGCCGCCGCGTTGAGCACGCCTCCGGATCCTTTCGGCCTGCTCGGGCTTTTGCGCTTCAGCGGAGACATCAACCTCTCCGAGCTGCTTCCCGCCACCGGCGATGCCTGGATGGTGATCGAAGCGGGAAGTCCCCTGCCAATCTCGGGAGATCTCGCTGGCGTCATCAGCAACGACCCGGACGGCATCCCTGACACCTCAGACAACAACGGCGACGGCGTGGTCGACAAGAGCGACATCAAAGACGGCTCGCGGAGCGGACCGCTCGTCAATCCGCGGAGCGTGGGCACGAACGATCCGCAGTTCCACTTCGCCCAAGTCGTGCAGGACGCCTACCCGTTCGGGTTCACCAACCCGTTCGTCTTCGATCGCAACGGCAACGGCCAGTTTGAAGCGCCGTTGGTGAAAGGGGCACCGTGATGAGGAAGCTGCTCTCGCTGGTCGTGACGCTGGCGTGCACCGCGGTCTTCGCGGAGGAACCCGGGGTCACGCAATCCGCTGAAGACAACGTCGCAGCGGAGGTCGCTTCTCCCTGCCGTCCCCGGGCCAGCGCGCTGCCGGAAGGCCCCGTCTTCACCGGCTACGCCGAGGTCGACACCGGCGTGGCGCGACGGGCGTGCCCTCGGACCGAAGTAGGCCTTGGAGGACGCGGCGCCGCGATCATTGATGCTGCGAACTTCTACGGCGCGCTCAACGCGGACGCGCTGCTCTTTGGAAGCTGGGCGCTGCCGAACCAACGCACGGAGATCTTCGCCACCGCCGAGATCGTCCACTGGGCTTACGCGCAGAACGCGACGCTGAAAGGAACGTCGCTCGGGCTCGGGCAGCTTTCACTGGGCGCGACCCACGTGGTGCTCTCAAGCGACCGCGCCGCGCTCGCGCCGACAGCCCGGATGATGCTGCCCACCGCGACCGGAGTCACCGGAGTGCACCTGCTCGGCGTAGAGCTGGGACTGAGTGGCGAGCTTCGACCGGTGACCCCGATTGAGCTGCACGCGTACGCCGGAGCGGACCTGGGGGTGGGAGTGTTCTCCCCCGCCCCCGCGCAGCCGCGGTGGGGCGCACTGGTGGTGCTGGGCATGCAGTACACGCCTTGGCGCTGGTTCGGCGTGGCGCTCGACTTCGCCGGACACTTCGGGAGCCGCGCCGCGGTGGACTACGTGGCGCCGGCACTGGCGCTTCGGTTCGCGGTCGGCAAGGCGGTGGGCATCGATCTCTCCGCCTCATTGCCGCTGGCTGGAGCCGACCGGCATGACTTCACCGGCGCGTTGCGACTGACCTACCGACTCTAAAGCTGCCGGGGTCAGGCTTTACACTCTTAC
>JBQTKE010000449.1:0-4657 GCA_052386435.1 Myxococcaceae bacterium | reverse complement strand
GTTGCAGGAATGCGCGAATGCGCTCTTGAGCTGCGTGCCTCTCTTTAGAGACTCGCCCTCGAAGTTCTTGAACGTCTTCCCCGCGATGACCGCTTTCTCGGGACAGAGCGCGGCAGTTTCAGGCGTGAGACCTTGGTTGAGCAACACTTCGGCGGTGACGATCTTGAACGTGGAGCCGGGAGGGTAGCGGCCGGTGAGCGCACGGTGCAGAGGCTCGTTCAGGGGACGACTCGCCACCGCGAGGACGTCTCCCGTAGCGGCGTCCAACGCGACGAGCGCGGCTGGGAGAGACGTGTCGCTCAGCGCCTTCTCCGCGGCGAGCTGGATCTCCGGCAGGAGAGTGGTCTTCAGCGGAGAGCCTGGAGTCCCAGGGAAGTGCTGCAAGATGTTGGCGCGAATTCGGATCTCTCCTCCGGCGATCCCGGCGAGTTGACTCTCGAACGCGCGCTCCAATCCAGAGATGCCCACGCCGTCCGCGCCGACCCGTCCCAACGTGTGAGCAGCGAAACCCTCGGCGGGAGAGAGTCTGCCCACGCGCTTGCGGAAGAAGATTCCGAGGACAGGTTCGAGGACGGGCCGCACCTGCTGAAAACGCTCCGCACGCAGGTCGATGATTGGAACCCAACGTGCGCGTGGCGTGTTGATCCATTGAGCGAGCTTTTCCGGGTCCATGCCGAGCTGTTCGCTTAGGACGGTGACGACGCTGTCGAGACTTTGAATGCGGTTGGGATCAACGCCCACGGTGATGATGTCGCCCTCCCTCGTGAGAGGGTCCCCACGTCCGTCGAGGAGGTCAGCGCGCCTGGGTCGTACGGCCGTTCGGATGAAGCGATCGCCGGGTTGGGCGAGTGGATGGAGAACCGCGGGAGTCCATTGAAGAAGCCAGCGTCCCTCGACCCTCACGAACGGGAGCTTGGATTCGATCTCCCAGACGCCAAGTCCTTTGAGCGCGTGCGTGGAGCGCACCGTCGCCATCGCGCCGTTCAGGTCGAGCAGCTCGTAGCGCGATGAGGTGATCTGCAGGTCGTCGCGAAAGCGCTGGTGCTGTTGATCGAAGTCGGCCGGCGGTCTCTGCGTGAACGCCCTCTGTTGCGCGAGATCGCCCCGGTTCCAGGATTCGAGATACGCGCGCACTTCGCTGAAGGGCTCCGGCGGCGGCACGGGCAAACGCGCGGGAGCGCAGGCGACAAGGGTTACTGCCCAGGCAAGTCCCCAACGCGCCACATTCATGCGGTTTACGTAGTCGCTTCTGGAGCGGCCCTCGAGTGCATTCAGCGCGGTTTGCCGCCCCTCAGCGTAGGCTTGCCCGCTTCATCGACGCGGAGAGGCAGGGCCAACGCGGACACAAAAGCGGACGGTGAGTTATCGCGGTCCTGGGCGGGTGGAAAGGATTCGGGGACGGTGGGAGTGGGGGACGGTGTCGGAAGGGGCAGAAGCGTGGAACCTATGTTCGCCGCCGCCGCCGTCGCCAGGCGTGGCTCAACACCGCGAGCGCCACCAATTCGAGTCCCGCGATCGCGTTCGTCCCGTTGCAGGAACACCCCACTTTCAGATTCAGCTCATCGAGGAAGAGTTCCTCTCCACTCGCTGCTCCGGCATCGGTCGGCCCCGGCGGTGGCGGCTGTTGCGTCCCCGCGTCGAGAGGGGTGCAAAAACCCGCGCTGCACTGACCTGACGCGCATGCAGCAGAACCCGCGCACGCGGTTCCGTCGGGTAGCGCCGAGAGACTGACCAAACGTGGCAGCGCTCCAAGCAGATCCGGATGCGAGGCGATGATCTGGGCATCGCCGTTCGATCCGGGTCGGAACGAGAAGTTTCCTTGGTTCTGGCCGGCCGGCACGGTCCACGTGTTGCCGGGCGCTCCGCAGTTGCCATCCGTGAAGAGGCTGGCGGTCACGCCGGTGACTTGGGCAGCGAGCAAGAGCGAATACGGGGCGAGCGCCGCTACCCCCGATGAGTCGCGGAGGGTCACCGTAACCGGAACGCACTGTTCGGCCGCAGCGGCGCTCGCCACGGTCAGAGCGACTCCGCTCACCGGTGGAGAAGAGGAGACCCGCACATCGTCGAAATCCACGGTGGCCAACGTCGGGAGATCCGACCAGGGAAATCCGACCTTGAGCTGATTCACATCGGCGCCGCTGAAGTTGAGTCCGCCGAGGTCCGCGCCCAGCACTCCGTTGATCCAGGCTTGGCGTCGGCCATTGCTGGTGCCAATGCCAGTCAGTCCCCACTCGAGTAGAAACCAGCTCCCCACCATGAGCGGAACCGGTGCCTCGACTCCGGCGTAGACGCTGCTCGCCCAGCCGTTGCTATTGAGCCTCGTCGCCGATCCGTTCAGCTCGATCTCGCCGCTGCAACTGTAGCCGGCTCCGAAGAACCAAGTGAGGAAGAAGTTGTCCGTGGACGTTTGAACCAACCGGACCCACGCACGGCCGTACTGACTGCCGGTTCTCGAAACATGCGCGTGAACCAGCGCAACCGATGGGGACGACGCCCCCGGTCCCGTCTTTGCGAACCGGACGCCGAAGGTTCCCCGGTGCGCAGCCGCTGCGCTGAGCGTGGCGGTCGCGGTCGCGGTCGCGTTCTCGACGTTGTCCCACTTCCCCGGCGGAGCGTCGCTGGTGCGGAAGGTGCCGGACTCGTAGTCGTCGAAGAAGAGCACTGTCTGCGCCTGGGCTGGCCTACTCACCAGCGCGAGTAGGCCAACGCAGGCGAACGCTCTCCCCAGCCTGAGATCCATGCCCTTCATTGTAGACATCGTGTCGAAGTGGTTGCTACCGAGGTGCGTCGCACACATTGGCGGTAGGCCACGATGTAATTCGCCTCTGCCTGGGTCATTCCTGGGAAGACCTCAAGCACGTGCGAGATCGCAGCCTGGGTTCCGGTCCGCTTGGTCGTCCACGTTCCTGAGCTCCCCTCGCTGGAGTCGTTGGCGGCGAAGTAGCCGCCGATTCATAGCGCCGTCAGCAGACCCCAGATCGCAGTAGGCGCAGGACTTTGACCAAATTCATCCACTGGATTAATTTGGTCAAACATGTGGATTCACAGGTTGTTTGAGGACACTTGGCACGCTGAACGGGGTCAACCCGTGTCCGTCTTCGTGGGACCTCGGCAAGCTGGCAAGTCCAGCTTCCTGTCGAGGCTGGGGGGGCGAGAGCGCAAGGTCATCACGTTTGATGACCTTGCCACGCGCGAACGTGCCGCTGAAAATCCGCGGTTCTTTCTGGATGGGCTGGGCGCACGGGTGACGCTGGACGAGGTGCAATACGTTCCCGCGCTCTTTCCGGAGATTAAGCGTCGGGTTGACGAGATGAAGGCGCGGCGGCTCGAAGGCAGCGATGCTGCGCTTTCGTATTGGCTCACCGGCTCCAATCGACTGTTGCTCGACCGCGATGTCTCGGAGAGCCTTACAGGCCGCGCGACGTACTACCGTTTTCATTCCTTGTCGGCACACGAGATCGCGACAGCTTTGGGCGAGCCGACTTTGGCGATGCTGCTGGAGCGGGGAGGATGGCCCGAGCTTTGGACGGAGAGCTCGCTGGATCCCGTCACCTATCTCAACGATCACCTGCAAACGACCTTGGAAAAAGATCTCATTCGTACGGCGGGTATTGAGAAGGTGAACGAGTTTCTTCGGACGGTGCGCCTTCTCGCAGGCCGAGTGGGTGGGCTCTTCGTTGCCAGCGAGATCGGCCGAGACGCAGGGGTGCGCTCGGGCACCGTTGCAGAGTGGGTAAGCTTTCTGGAAAGGATGCTCTATGTGGTGGAGGTTCCGGCTTTCACCTCGTCGCGAAATAGCCGCCTGATCAAAGCCTCGAAGTACTACTTCCTCGACCTCGCAGTTGCGACTCGGCTCCAGGGCTGGACCGAGATGGAACCCATCCTCAACAGTCCGGCGATTGGTGGTTTGTTTGAGAACTTGGTCGTGTCCGAGATCATTAAGACCCGGGACACCCACGGAAAGTCATGGGAGCTCTCGCATTTTCGGACAAGGGAGAAGGAGGAGGTGGACCTGGTCGTCAGTGACGGAATCCACCACGTGGGAATCGAATGCAAGCGTTCCTCGAAGCAAGCGGCCCGAGCTGTGGTTCCACCCTCCTTCAAGACGCTCGGGGTCAAAAACTTCTTCGCGGTGAGCTTTGATCGAGGCCGAGCGGTCAAACGCGAGCTCGAGCTCGTCTCGATATTCGACTTGCCCCAGCGGTTGCTCGCCGCGCTGAATTGATCGCGAGAAGAGCAGCTCCGTGACGGCGACAATTCTGCGTGGGCTGCGCGCCCCTTCCCATAGGCGAACGGCGCATTCCACAAGCCTTCGCACCTTCAGAAGGGCAGTGGTCCGAGCACAATAATGTGGAGAAAGCGATCAGATCCGCGCTGGAGGGGGCAGATCGCTCTTCGCGTTCCGCCCTTCGCGCGAGCCGTTGTATGCCTCCGCCGCTTCCTGGGCGCGACGCCAGTCATTCACGGGATGGACTTCGGGGTCCACGCGACGGTTGCCAAATATCCACAGGTAGATGCCGGTTGCGACAGCGGCGACACCCCCCAGCGAGACGCCATAGTTGATCATCGGTGTCTGTTTGTTCACTTGAGGCAACGCCAAGTAGCCAAGCCCCGCCAACAAGGCACCGCCGAATGTCAGCCCCATTCCAACGCGGTT
>JBQTKE010000448.1:0-7520 GCA_052386435.1 Myxococcaceae bacterium | reverse complement strand
GTCCGCAAGGTGATTGAGACGTTCACCAAGTACGGAGCGCCAGACCACATCCTGGTCGATGGAAAGCCGCACATTGGATCGGACCTGTTGCCGCTGTCTGTCGAGAAGATGCGCAACGACCTCATCGCCGGTGGCTGTGAGGTGCACTTCGAGAAACGCGTAGATGATTTTCTCTACGACGGTGGGCGCATCACGGGCGTAAAGCTGGCGGACGGCACCACGCTAACTTCGAATCGAGTGATCTTGGCGCCGGGCAACTCCGCGCGTGAGCTGTACGAGCGCTTCGCCGCGGATGGACGCGTCACTGTGGAGGCGAAGCCCTTCGCACTGGGCTTCCGCGCCGAGCACACGCAGGCGTTGATCAACCAGATCCAATACGGAAGCGCGGCCAAGAATCCGAAGCTCCCTCCCGCGGATTACAAGCTGGCCGAGAACCTGGAGATCGGCGGCGAGGTTCGCGGCGTCTATTCGTTCTGCATGTGCCCGGGTGGTCAGGTCGTGCCCACGCCGACGCAAGATGGCCTGCAGTGCACCAACGGCATGAGCAACTCGCGCCGCAATTCCAAGTACGCCAACGCGGGCATCGTCGTGTCTGTCTCGGTGCAAGAGTTCGAACGCGAAGGCTTCCGCGGTCCGCTCGCGGGACTTGAGTTTCAGCGTCACTGGGAAGCGAAGGCCTACGAGCTGGGCGGAGGAAAGTTCTTCGCGCCGGCGCAGAGCATCCCGGATTACTTGGCCGGCACGATGAAGCAGAAGCCGGAGGGGACGACCTACCGGCCGGGGCTTGCGCACGAGAATCTGAATCGGCTGTTCCCTGAATCGATCACCGCGTCCCTGAAGCAGGCGCTGCGCGGTTTCGATCGCAAGATGCGCGGCTTCAGCTCCAGCGAGGGCATGCTGATCGGAATCGAAAGCCGCACGAGCTCACCGGTTCGCGTGACGCGCGGCGACGATCTTCAATCCGTGTCGATGAAAGGCCTCTATCCTTCCGGCGAAGGCTGCGGTTACGCAGGAGGCATTGTCTCCTCCGGAATTGACGGTCTGCGAATCGCGGAGCGGATTGCCTTGGAGCTGTCTTGAGTTGCCGCCTTAAGGGATCTCGGTCAGTGCGGTAACAGCTCTCTCAACACGAGACTCAGCCCTGGGAGGGTGGCGAGCTCATACGGCTCGTCTTCCCCGAGTTGAGCTCGCTGCACGTAGCGACCTTCTTGAAGTCCGAACGCGGTCAAGGTTCGGGCGCGCCAGTCAATGAGAACGTATTCGGTGACGCCATTCCGCTCGTAGATGGCCTTCTTCTCTCCGCGATCGCGCATCGCGGTCGAAGCCGAGAGGACCTCGATTATCAAATCGGGAACTACCCGCAGAAAGCTGCCCTCTTCATGCGGACCCGACGCGTTCCAACGGGTGTTCGAGACGAAGCTGTGATCCGGTTCAAGCGTGTCACCCGAGGGGAGATCGAATCCTTGACTGGAATCAAACACCAAGCCTGCTCGCTTCTGCCGGACGTACGAGCCCACGAGAACCTGCAAGCTGTTGCCGATCGCCCCGTGGGGGAAACCCGCAGGTGGATTCATCACCACTCTCCCGTTGAGAAGCTCGTATCCGTTCGGATCCCACCTTTGGCGTCGCTCAACCCAGCGGGCGAACTGCTCGCGGGTGAGCGTGGTGGTGGACTCGAACGAGATGTCTTCCATGACGGCCAAGTATGGCACGAACCGGGTTGCGGCAAGCAGCGGGCTGAGAATCACTGAGTGATTGCCTTGGAGCTGCCCTAAATTGCTCGCCCCATGCGCTACACAGTGCGGACCCCGGATGGAGAGCTGAGCTACCCGACCTTTGCTGACGTCGCGAAGGCGTATCGACAGGGACTCGTCGATGCAGACGACGAGGTGCGTGAGGAAGGAGGAACTGCGTGGCGGAAGGCAGGCGCGCTGCCGGAGCTTCGTGACGTACGGCCTGATGCACCCAGCATCTGGACGAGTGCTCAGATCATTCCTGTCGCCTTGGCGGTGGTGATCGGCTGCGTCGCCCTGTATGTGATGGTCATCAGGGAAAGCTACCTAACGGGTGTATTCCTACTGGTGGCTGACGGACTCATTCTGACGCGGGTCGCCGCCCGCGCCTACAAGAAGCGCTGAAGGAGATCGACATGGCCTACGCAATGGTGAAGGGACAGCGTCACGAAGTTCGCGTGATCCAGGACTTGGCTGAGAACTTCAGCCTTGAGGTCTTCCCCACTCCCGCGCCCGGTCTGTTCAAAGCCGCCGAGCCTTTCAAGAACTGGCCCGTGCCTCTCTGCATCAAGTTACGCGCGGACTCGAAAGCGCACGCGCTCGAGGCCGGACTGGCGCACATGAAGCAGTTGGGAACGATCGACGAGTTTCACATCGACGCCCATGAACGTCCAGCGCCCGACGCGCCAAAGGTGAAGAAGGACGACGACGAGGACGAAGAGGCAACTGAGGAGGACGCCTAACCGCCCTCTCGCTCGGCTGCCCCTCCCATCTCGGAGAGGCCATTCCCACCCTCTCAAGACGTATCGAACGAGGGGGAGCCGTGCTGAGCACCTACCTGACCGATGAAGCCGCCCGCCGCCTGAGACAGGGCATGCCGTGGGTGTTTCGCGATGAGATCGTTCGCATGGACGGGATGCCCGAAGCGGGTGAGCCCGTTCACATGATGGATGAGCGCGGCGAGTCGCTCGGGCTTGGCGACGTTGACCTCGAGGCGTCGCTGGCGATTCGACGACTCGGTCTTCTTGAAGAGACGCCGGACGGTCTGATTCCTCGACAAATTCGACGAGCGCTTCAGCGACGCGCGGTGTTTGTTCAGGATCCGCGTTACTGCCGCATCGTGAATGACGATGGCGACGGGATGCCGGGGCTGATCGTTGATCGCTACGATCAACACTACGTGCTGCAGACGTCGACTCGAGCGATGGACTCACGCGTCGACGAGATCTCGCGCGCCTTGATTGAAGTGATGGATCCGCGCTCCATCCTTCTGCGCAACGATTCAGCTCGACGCGAAGCCTTGGGCCTTCCGGCGCAGCGGCCCCACGTTCTCTTTGGAACGCCTCCGCGTTGGACTCGCCTGCTGGAGCTGAGCACGCGGATCACCGTGGATCTCACGTTGGGACTGGGGACCGGCTTCAGCTACGAGCAGAGACAGGTGCGGCGCTTGGTTCGGCGGATGGCGCACGAAGCACGCGTGCTCGACGTATGCTGCGGACTGGGCGCATCGACCGTGCACGCGGGTTTGGGCGGCGCGCAGTCCATTCTTTCCTTTGAACAGGATCCGGACGCGCTCGACCTGGCGCGAGAGAACTCGGAGATCAACGGCCTGGTCGGACGCGGGCAGATCCTTGAAGGCGACGCGCAGACCGCGCTCTCTCGAGGAGAGGAGAACTTCGATCTGGTGCTCTTTGATCCCAAAGCGCTCGAGCTCGGAATCGACGAGTTCACGGAGCTGCTCCGCTCCGCGATCCGAATGACCCGACGAGGCGGTCGGATGATCGTCTCGGGCTATCATCCTCCCCTTCCCCAGGGCAGCCTCGACGCGATCGTCGCGGAGGCTTGCGAAGCGGAACGAAGGCTCGCCCTGAGACTGGCGCGACCCTCGCTTCCGGCCGACTTCCCTATGGCGATTGGCTCACCCACGGGCGAGCCGTTTAGCGCGATGGCGCTCGAGCTGGACTGACGGATTCTGCGTGCGATTCACAGATCCTTTCCTCAGAGCGCGCTACCCGAACCGTCCCCTCAAGGCGAACGTGGAGTTTTACACCGCTCTCTTGCTCGACGGACTGGGCCTTCCTCGCACCCTGTTCTCTCCGACTTTCGCGGTTCCCCGAGTCGCTGTTTGGTGCGCACACGTCGCGGAGCAGCAGGCGACGGGGCGGCTGATCCGTCCGAATTCGGAGCATGTCGGACCGGTTCCTCAAACGCACTGAAGTGGGTAGTGTGCGCGGCCGTGAATACGCCCTCTGAAACGACCGCGCCTGCCTCTGCCGAATCCGCTGAAACCATCCGGAAGGTCTACGTCCGGGATCTCCACGAGAAGGACCCCGTTCACACGGTTTTCCGGGTAGCGAAGAAGAACAAGATCTCCGGACGAAGCGGCAGGTCCTTCGTCGCACTGGTCTTGGCCGACAAGACCGGCGAGGTCGATGGGCGCATCTTCGACAACGTGGATCAGCTTGAGCCCAGCTTCGCCGCGGGCGACTACGTCCTCGCGAAGGGCAGCGTGATCTCTTTCCACAACGAGCTGCAGGTGCTCGTGGATGGGCTGGAGCGCTTGGATCCCGAGCCGATTGACCGCGCGGAGTTCGCGTATCAAGCGCCGCCCGCCGCCAAGGAGGGGACCGCGCAGGCTGAAGGTCCGCCCGCCCCGGATCGTCACACTGAAAAACACGCGCATGGCCAAGGCGGTCGAGCGGTCGGTCACATTCGGGAGATGGTCGAGCGCGTCTCCGACCCGAACGTGCGGGCGCTGCTCCTCGCGTTCCTCGATGATCCTGACTTCGGCCCCGGTCTCGCGATTGCTCCGGCGGGGAAAGGCATCCACCACGCTTACAAAGGCGGGCTGGCGGATCACATCCTCTCTTCGATGAAGCTGGCCCACCGCATCGCCGATCACTACCCGCAGGCGGATCGAGATCTTCTCCTTGCCGGGGCGCTGCTGCACGACATCGGCAAGGTGAAGGAGCTCACCTACGACCGCGGCAACTTCGACTATTCCGACGAAGGCAGGCTCGTGGGTCACCTGGTGATCACCGCGCAGAAGATCCGCGAGAAGGCGTCGGCGATTTCGGGCTTCCCTCCCCTGCTCGAGCAGCACATCACGCACATCGTGCTCGCGCACCACGGACACCTTGAGTACGGCTCGCCGAAACTCCCGGCGACGCTCGAGGCGCTGTTGGTCCACCTCATCGACCTGATGGATTCGCGCGTCGCGTCCTGGCTGGAGATCATGGCCAAGGACACCAACGACAAGTGGACTGACGTCTCGCGGCTCTACGAGCGACACCTGTGGAAGGGTCCGGTCCCAACGGCTCGTGGCAAGAGCCCCGTCGAAGGGCGTGGTGGAGGGAATCGGCGTCGCGACGAGAACCGCAAGAAGCAGGGAGGACCCAAGCCTGCCGCCGAGGGACAACAGCACCGTCCGGAACGCCCGCGTCGCGAGAAACGTCCTGAAGGCGGCGCGGCCCCCAAGCCGGGAGGCAGCGGTCTTCCCTCCGAGCTCACCTTCAAGCCCTTCAACGCGCTGGCCACCCCCGCTGCTGAGGACGAACCTCAGTCGGAATAGAAGGCCCAATGAGAAAGCCGATTGGGGAGCGCCTCGTCGATGCGGGGTTGATCACACCCGACGACGTTCAGAAGGCGCTTCAACAACAGCGAATCACGGGCCACCGACTGGGCGACTGCCTGGTCGAGATCGGCCTCATGCAGGAGGTCAGCCTCCTGCGCTTTCTTGCGACGGAGCTGAAGACCCGCTTCGTCTCCACGGAGAAGCTGTCCAAGGCGAAGATCACGGACCAAGTCCTAGACCGAATTCCGGTGCGCATGGCGGAAGCGCAGATGCTCCTGCCCGTGGCGTACGACGCAGAGCGGAGCGTCTTGGCGGTCGTCATGGCCGAACCGCAGAACAACGCCATCCTCCGCGAGCTCGCCGTCGTTGCCGAAGTGAAAGAGATCTACGCGTACGTCGGCCTGCGCAGCGGAATCGTCGCGGGGATCAAACGGAACTACTACGGCGACCCCACCGCGTTCACGAGTCCCGGTCCAAGTCCTCGCGCTGATCTCTCCGCGCTGTACCAAGTGAACGAGTCGATTAGTCAGGTCTCACGCGCGCCCGCGTGGCCTGGTCTGGAGCGAGAGCGTCCGCGCTCTGGAACGGGAAGCCGGCGGCTTCACACCAGCGCCACCCGCGACACCTTTTTCCAAAGCCGTACACCCGAAAGTGACTTCACCGAGACGCTAAACGTGTTGATCGGCCAGCTGGAGATGTCGCGCGGAGCGTTGCGCGGCCACTCGGCACAACTCGCAAGGCGGGCGGGCTTCGTCGCACGGAGGTTGGGCATGAGTCCGCGAGAGGTCGCGTATGTCGCGATGGCGGCCCAGCTTCACGATCTCGGCAAGACCCACCGCAGACACCTCACGCTCGCGACGTGCGCGGCGAGTCTGGACGCCAAGGCCGAAGCGCGAAGGCTGTTCCGCACGCCGATCCGGCTCTTCGAGCGCGTGCACTTACCGCTGCAGGTGAATACGATCCTCGCGCAGATGTACGAAGCGTTCGATGGCTCAGGCGTGCCGCAGGGGGCGAAAGGTGACGACATCACCCTGGGAGCACGGATCCTCGCCGCGACAGACGGCTATCTCGATCTCACGCGCAATCCCGCCAACACACATGATCGACTCTTCACCAAGGAAGAAGCGCTGACGCAGCTGCGCACTGACGCGGGCCGGCTCTACGATCCGCGAGTCGTTGAAGCGATCGCGCAACTGCAGAGCGGAGAGTTGGTGCGACAGAAACTTCGCAACGACGGACGTCAGGTCACGCTCTGCGTTTCCAATACCCAGCACCGCTCCACCCTCGCACACGCGCTCTCCGATCTCGGGATCATCTCCACGACCCTGAGTCGGTTAGAAGGAGCGCTCGACGCACTGATGGCCGGCGAGACCGACCTGTTGGTGCTTGGACTGGATCTGGGCGGGCCGGACATCTCCACTTTCGCGCAAGCAGTACGCGCCCATCCAGAGCTCGCAGGAACACCCTTGCTCGTCCTGGGCGAACCGACCGACACCACGGTCCACCGACGACTGCTCGAGCACGGGATCAACGCCTACCTGCCCCTGCCGGTGGAAGCGAATGCCGCGGCGACGATCCGAAACTTCCTCGCGGATCACATTCAGCACGGCGCGCCCGCCCATCCGGTTAGCGGAAGCCTCGATGAGGTGAGCCTCAACGAACTGCTCACCCTCTGCGGCATCGAGCGGAAGACGGGCTCACTGCGCTTCACCCACGACGACGCGGAGATCTGTCTCCACGTTGAGCTGGGAAGAATTCTCCAGGCCAGAGCAGGAACAGAGTCCGGAGACGGCGCGCTGCGAGAGCTGCTGCAACTCGACCACGCCGAGTTCCAATTCGATCCCGAAGCCGTGCTACTCGAGACGCCGACGCTCGACGTTCCTCTTGAATTCCTCGCACGGTCGTAGCGTCAACCGACTTCCAATCCCAAGCGGGCTCGTCGTTCCTCAGGGCAGCGGGATGTCTAGATCGAACAGTGTGCGCGTATTGCGCGCGGCCGCGAGGCTCACTTCCTCTGGCGTAAGGCCCTTTAGCTCTGCGATCTTCTTCGCGACCTCGAGGACCAGCGCGGGCTCGTTCTTCTTCCCTCGGTGTGGGATGGGCGCGAGGAAGGGACTGTCGGTTTCGATCAGAAGGCGATCCATCGGCGCGTAGCAGACCGCGGCTTGCAGTGCTTCGGTCTTCTTGTACGTGAGGATTCCGGAGAGGGAGAT
>JBQTKE010000447.1:0-5360 GCA_052386435.1 Myxococcaceae bacterium | reverse complement strand
CTCCCGCTTTAGGTGGGGCGTCGCCGCGCTTACCTGCGGCTACCATCGCGAGGTTTGAAACATGTCTCAGTCGATGATTCGCATCGAGGGGCTGACCAAACACTACGGCCCGACGCAGGCGCTTCGTGGTGTGACCTTCGAGGTCCCAAAAGGGCAGGTGGTGGGTTTCCTCGGCCCGAACGGCGCCGGCAAGTCCACCACGATGAAGATTCTGGCGGGCTACGTGACGCCCTCTTCCGGACGCGCCGAGGTCGCGGGGATCGATGTCTCGAAAGACTCGGTCGCGTCGCGTCAGCGCATTGGCTACCTGCCGGAGAACAACCCGCTCTACGAAGAGATGATGGTGAAGGAGTTCCTGGCCTTCATCGCAAAGATGCGCGCTGTTCCGGCGGTGGATAGCGCTGCGAAGATTCGCTCCGCTGTGAGCCGTTGCGGCCTCACGAGTGTGGTGGGCAAGGACATTGGCCAGCTCTCCAAGGGCTATCGCCAGCGCGTCGGTCTGGCCCAGGCGATCCTTCACGACCCGGATGTGCTGATCCTGGACGAGCCGACCACTGGTCTCGATCCGAACCAGATCGTTGAGATCCGGTCGCTGATCAAGGACCTGGGCCGTGAGAAGACGGTCATCTTGTCGACGCACATCTTGTCCGAGGTCCAGAGCACCTGCAGCCGCGTGCTGATCATCAACGACGGCAAGTTGGTGGCGGACGACTCGCCGGAGAACCTCTCCACGGGGCAAGGCGGTCTTGTCTCCGTGGTGGTGGGCTCGCGGTCCGGAGCGGCGTTGCAGGCCGCGAACGTGCGGCGCGCGCTCGAGGCGATCGCCGGTGTCACCGGCGTGGAGAGCGCGGAAGGCGAGGGCGGTGACACCCTGGGCTTCTCTCTCCGCCACGGCAACGAGGACATCCGGCGCTCGCTGTTCGACGCCGCGGTGAAGAATGATCTCACACTCCTTGAGGTGCGGCGGCGTCACGTCAGCCTCGAAGAGACCTTCCGCAAGCTCACTGGTGGCGACCCGACCAAGGCCGCCGAGTCGACCAAGTCCGCGGCGTAACGCCGCACGAAAGGCAAACCTATGGGAACGACCATGGCCGTTGCCCGGCGTGAGTTCCGCAGCTTCTTCAACTCACCCGTGGCGTACATCGTGATCGGCGTCTTTCTGATCGTCGCCGGTTGGTTCTACTTCAGCACGCTGTTTCTCGGAGGAGAGGCGTCGCTGCGCTACTTCTTCCGTTTGGCGCCGTTGCTCTTCGTCTTCTTCGTGCCCGCGGTGACCATGCGGCTCCTCGCGGAAGAGCGGAAGAGCGGAACGCTGGAGTTGCTGCTCTCGTTGCCGGTGCAGGACTGGCAGGTCGTCGTGGGTAAATTCCTGGGGGCGCTCGGCATGGTCTCCGTGGCGCTGGCTTGTACGCTGCCGTATCCGATCATCGTGGCCTCGCTGGCCGCGCCCGGTGTGAGCTTCGATTGGGGCCCTGTCATCACGGGGTATTTGGGGCTGTTACTGCTGGCCTCCAGTTTTCTCGCGGTCGGGTTGTGGGCGAGCGCGCTCAGCCGCAATCAGATCGTCGGCTTGATCCTGGGGCTGGCGGGCTGCTTCGCGCTCTACTTCGTGGACAAATTCGCCTTCGTCCTTCCACCGGCGCTGGCGGGGGTGGTCCAGTACCTCTCGGTGGACTACCACTTCGACAACATCTCCCGCGGGGTCATCGACACCCGCGATCTCTTCTTCTACCTGTCGCTCACCGCCGCCGGTCTACTGTTCACGAGCCGAACGTTGAGCGCGGCCCGACGCTAGAGGTGAATTGAACATGCGATCCTCATTGCTCAACACCACTCTGTTTCTCGCCGCGGCGGTTGGTTCGCTGGTGCTCCTCAACGTCTTGGGCGTGGTCGCGTTCGGCCGGGTCGACATGACCCGCGACAACGTCTACACGCTCTCCAAGGCGTCGAAGGGCGCTGTGGCGGACCTGGAAGATCCGATCACGGTGACCGCGTACTTCACCGAAAACCTGCCGGCGCCCTATTCGGCGAACGCGCGTTATGTGCGCGACTTGCTGCAGGAGTACCGGGCCGCGTCGAAGGGCAAGCTCAGCTTCGAGTTCATTGATCCTTCCGCACAGGAGAGCGCGGCGGACAAGGAGACGAGGAAGGAGCTCAAGCAGGACATCTTCGGCCGGACGTTCCGAGAGCCCACGGAGGTCGAGAAGGAGCTGGCGCAGACCGGCATCCAGTCCGTGGAGATCCGAGTCGTCGAAGAAGATCAGATGCAAACCAAGCGGGCGTACATGGGCATTGCGCTGCGGTTGGGCGAGAAGAAGGAGGTGATTCCGGTCGTGCAGGACACCAGCACGCTCGAGTACGACCTCACCTCGCTCATTCGCAAGATGAGCCGCGCCAAGAAGCCGGTGATCGCGGTGCTGCAGGGCCACGAGGAGCCGAAGCTGGAGGATCAGCTCCGCAACCTTCAAGCGTTGTTCTCGCAGACGTACGACGTGCGGCCGCTCGATCTCTCCTCGAAGGAGAAGGTGGATGATGACGTCGACGCGCTCTGGGTGATTGGTCCCAAGACCGCGCTCAAACCCAATGAGCTGAAGGCGATCGATCAGTTCCTGATGCAGGGTAAGGCAGCGGCCTTCTTCGTGGATCTGGCGCAGGTGGACCTGCGGACGTTCCAGCCCACGGAAGTGAATGCGGGGCTCGCTGATCTGCTCAAGACCTACGGCGTGACTGTGGGCGACAAGTTGGTGGCGGATGTGCAGTCCGCGCAGCTCAACGTGGAAGAGCAGCGCGGTTTCATGCGCGTGGCCATGCCGGTGCGCTACCCGTTCATCCCCATCCTTCAGCAATTGGAAGGCGACAGCCCCATCACCAAGGGACTCTCCGGCGTCACGTTGCCCTTTAGCGCCGAGGTGAAGGTGAGCGCGCCCGTTGGGACGACGGGAGCGGTGCTGGCGAAGTCGTCACCGAAGAGCTGGCTGGAGGGAAAGCCGTTCAACACCGACCCCCGGCGAGAATGGGGCAACGAGAAGATCACCTTTGACGGTGCGCATCCCTTGGTTGTCCAAGTGAGCGGAAAGTTGAAGAGCCACTTCGCTTCGGAGGCGCTTGCCACGAGCGGCGCGACGCCGGCTCTGGGCGAGAGCAAGTCAGACGCTCGGGTGATCGTCTCCGGCGGCTCCATGTGGCTGTGGAACGAGCTGCTGGGTCGTCCCAATCAGGCGTTCGCGTTGAACGTGGCGGATTGGCTGTTGCTCGATCCCGCAATGTTGCAGATGCGGACGCGCGGCATGGCGGAGGCGCCGTTGCAACAGGAGCTGAGCGCCGCGACTCGGAACTCGGTAAAGTTTGGCGCGATGTTGGGCCTGCCGTTCCTCTTGGCGATGGTCGGAGTGGGCCGCTGGATGCTGCGGGAAGGACGCCGTGCTTCCGTCTCGGTTTAACGGGCTTTGAGCTGGAGCAAACGAAGATGAAAAAGGCCACCCTCGTCGTCGTTGGTGTGTTCGCTGCGCTGTTGATCGCTGTGTTCGCCACGCGCGGCTCGCAGGTCAGCGTGGGCGTGAAGAAGCTGGCGCTGCCCAAGTTGGACAAGAGCAAGGTGACGCAGCTGTCGGTCTCAGGGCCGAAGAACGCGGTCCTCAAGAAGGAGGGGGACGCGTGGAAGGTGGATGGTCACGCCGCGGAGACCTCGCAGGTTGAGGCCGCGATCGACGCGATCAACGAGCTGAAGGACGCAGAGTTCCTCTCCGATCGCGCGGACAAGCAGGCGGGCTACGAGCTGGACGACGCGAAGGGGCTGAAGCTCGCGGTCGAGGAGGGGGGCGCGAAGAAGGTGGACGTTGTTCTGGGGAAGGCGTCTCAGAACGGCGGCTTCTACCTTCGCAAGGCAGGCAGCGATGACGTCTTCGTCTACCGGGGGAGGCTCGATTACACGGTGCGGAAGAACGCGGACGAGTGGCGCAAGAAACAGATCTTGTCGCTCAAGGCTGAGGACATTCAGCGGTTGATCCTCAAGTCGAAGAGCGGCGCGGAGACCAAGGTCGCGGCGGGGGACGCGCCCAACAAGTGGACGCTCGAAGCGCCTGCCGCGCCGGCCAACTTCCGGTTTGATCCTTCGGCGCCGCAGCAGATTGCCGCGCAGCTCTCGTCGCTCACTGCGCAGGGGTTCCTTGAAGGCGCGGACGCGGCGGACGACAAGACGGGACTCGGCGGGCCTCACGACAGCGTCGAGGCAGAGCTGAAGGACGGGAAGAAAGTCGGGGTTCACCTGGGCGCGCAACCGGATGCGAGCAACAGCGCCGGGACAGTGGCGGCCAAGGTGGACGGCGACCCGCAGGTCTACCAACTCCCGCAGTGGATCGGCACGTCGCTCCGCAAACAGCTTCCTGAGCTCCGGGACACCTCGCTCTTCACGTTTGATCCCGCGAAGGTGAAGGCGGTGCGGCTGGTCGCGGGGGCGAAGAAGGCAGTGCTGGTAAAGGACGCGTCCGGCTGGAAGGTGCAGGAGCCGAAGCAGCTCCCGTCCGGATTTGAGTTCGATCCTCAGCAGGTGGAGAACCAACTCGCGATGTTGCGCGGGATGCGCGCGGTGAAGGTGGTCGACACGCCTGTGAGCGACGCGCGGGGCGGCTTCGGGGCTCCCATCGCGACCGTGATCATTGAGCAGGAAGGCGCTCCGACAGAAACGCTCAAGCTGGGCAAGGCCGCGCCCATGGATGCGGGGCAGACCACCGCGAATCTTTACGCCCGGGGGAGTGCCGACAGGAACGCGTTCCTCGTCACCGACTACGTGAAGAACCGGCTGACCTCCGGGATCGAGCTGTTCAAGAAACAGCCTCCGCCGTCTTTCGGTGGCCCGGGCGGGATGAAGGGCCTCGAGTCGCTGCCGCCGGACGTGCGCCGACAGCTCGAGGCACAGCTGCGAGCGAGACAGTGAAAAAACCGGGGTCAGGCTTTACACTCTTACACTCTGCGGCACGAGTTATGCTTGAGGCTCCGCGCTCCGCAGAGTGTAAGAGTGTAAAGCCTGACCCCTAACGGCGGTCGGCAATGATCGAAGTCGAGCAGGTGGAAGTTCGGTACGCGTCTCCCCCGATGTTCGCGCTCTTGGAGTTGCAGTTTGCGGCCGCGGTGGGCTTTCTGATGTCGGCCGTGCCGTACTGGCTCTCTCTCGAAGGACAGAGCCTCGCCACGATTGGTCTGCTGGCCGGCACCGCCAACGTCCCGCACGTGTGGAAGCTACTCTGGTGCCCGCTCATTGACCTCTCTCCCTACAAGCGCGTCTGGTACGGCGCCTGTGCGGTGGGGACGGCGGTGCTGCTCATCGTCTGCTCGGCGCTGCCGAATCCTGGGCAGAACCTGCC
>JBQTKE010000446.1:0-4309 GCA_052386435.1 Myxococcaceae bacterium | reverse complement strand
AATTTGAAAGCGCTCGCGAAAGAGCCACGGCTGTGGATCGGTGGGGCTCACCAGCGACTGGCGCCAGCGGTGCGCGAACCAGACGGGGATTCCCACGAAGGTGCCGAGGAGAAAGAGAGACAGCGCGGTGGCCAGCGTCCAGTGGGGCACGGTCAACATCGGCGCCAAGATCGAGACGTCGGTGACGACCAGCAGCACCAACAAGCCCCCGTGGAAGGCGAGCTGGCGGCGATCCTGCTCAGAGCGGAGGGCCTGCACAAACTCGGTGAGCAGTTGGCGCATGCCGCACTGGTTTACCCCTGAAGGATCTCCCAAACAACCCGGCACTCTGGACGATGGGCGTTTGGGTAAGGCCGGGTAGGTGCGGTGGTGTTTTGAATCAAAAGTGGTTCGTGCGGTCTACTTCGCCCCATGCGCGCGCTCTTCACAGCTCTGGCTCTTGTGCTCAGCGGTACCGCCTCCGCGGCGAGTCTGAAGTGCGGGAGCGAGCTGGTCGCGGAGGGTGCGACTCGGCTTGAAGTGCAGAACAAGTGCGGCGAGCCGACTTGGAAAGAGAGCCACGTCGAATACGACACGCTTCGTCTTCGCGATCCGTACACGGGCGCCAGCTATTCGCGCGCGGTCGAGCGGGTCATTGAAGAGTGGACGTACAACCGCGGCCCTTACGCGTTCATTCAGACCGTTATCTTCGAGAACGGAAAGCTGAAGGACGTCGTCAGTGGCAACTACGGCAAGTAGCGTTTGCCAGCCGCTGCTCCCTCTGTAGAAATTCCAGAGTGTAAGAGTGTAAAGCCTGACCCCTTCAGAAGAAGTATTTCAGCGCGAGGACAGGGAACACGCCCACGCCCGGTGCTCCACCTCGTGGCGCGATGCGTCCGACTGCGATGCCCAAGTCCACTGCGAAGTGGCGCGTCATCAACTGCACGCCACCTTCCCCGTAGAGCACGAAGTCGTAGGTGCTTCGCCGCGAGACGATGGTGTTGTTGAGGGTCAGCGCGGAGACCGGGCCGGAGATTACGCCCAAGCCCGCGAGTGTTCCGTTGATGCCGACTCCGGCGTACGGACTCCACGCGCGATCCAGAAACACCCAGCGTGCTTCGGCTCCCGCACCGACGATGAACGGCGAGAGGTGGAGCGTCAGTTGAAGCTGAAGCAGTGGGTTCCAATCCAGCGTGAGATCGAAGAACCCATGCGCGCTCGCGAAACCCAGGCCCAAGCCCAACTGCTGATAGCGGCGCGGGTAGTTCCCTTCGAGGTTGGACGTGTTGAGCTGCGCCTGCGTCTTGGGAACGAACACCGTCTTCGGCAGCTGCGGCAGTGAGGGATCTCCTTCGAGTCGCGGATCCGTGCGCACCGCGACGGTGGTGAGCCGATTCGCTTCGACGTTGTTGCCTTGTTCGCGCGCTCGAACGGCGAGGGCGAGCAGCGCCTGCGCCTTGCCTCGGTACGCCTCCGAGTCGCGGAGATCTTTATTGAGCGCCTCGTCGAAGATCCGCAACGCGTCGTCGGGCAGTCCGGCTTCAAGTTTCTGAAAGCCTTCACGCTTCCGCGCGACGAGAGGATCTTCCGAGGCGAGCCCCGCCTGTCCCTTCACCAGGCCTTCTGAGAGCGGGAGCGGTCGAAAGATCAACTTCGACACGTCGACCTTCTGACCCGCGGCGAGCGTCACCGCGGTGACCGCGTATTGATCCGACGCCATGCACTTGAGCACATAGTCGTCCGGCCGCAGCGCGAGCGTGGATCCCGTGGCGGGTACTTCCGCGAAGAGCTGGCGTTGCGCAGCGTCCGTCACCCAGCAGCGCTGGTCCCTCGCGGGAAAGACCAACAGCCCCGCTTGTCCGGCGAGCCTGGTGAGGAACACGTCGCCGCGGCCGTTGAGCTCGTAGCGAAAAGACGGCCGTTGAGCGCCGGTGGCGGTGGCCGCGGTGTCGAGCGTCGTGCGCGACGAGGCATAGGCATAAGCCTCTGGGAGACTGATCCGACCGTCGTGGTTGTCATCCGCGGCGCCTCGCAGCGCGCTGATCAAGTGGTGCGTGAAGACCGAACCTTGCAGCGCGCGCGTCTCCTGCGAAAGCTCGTCCGCGCCGGAGGAGGTGATCCACGCCAAACCACGCACGGTGAGCTCGTCTTGCAACTTCACGTTGAACGGAGAGATCGGCTTGCCGCCCTTCGCCGCCAAGATCGATCCGGCGCGGCACGCATCAAGGAAGCCCAGCTTCAGCGTCGCTGGGTTCGCGCGCAGCGTCTGGTTGAGCTCGTCGAAGCTGAGCGGTGCGCCACGCAGGTGAAGGTGCTTGTCGTCCGCGTGACCGGAATAGAAGAAGAGGAAAAGAGCAGAGGGGTCGGCCAGCTTGCGGCGCAGGGCTTCGCGCAGCTGTTCCGTGGTGGGGTCCTCGAGAATCTGCACGTCGCCCGTCGCGAAGTCGCCCAGCTCCAGCAACGTCGACGCGAGTCGGCGCGCGTCATCCACCGCGTGTCGCAAAGGGCGATCGACGGCCCAGCCTGTGTTGGCGCCCACCAGCAGCGCGGTTCGTTTTTGACCGAGCGCCGCCGTTGGGAGAAGGCACAGCAGTAGCGCGAAGGTGACTTTCACCGCGCGGCTTCTAGCACCGGCTCCTCGCGCGTCGATAGAAGGCCCAGACCGATAAATAAATGTTCCCGGAAAACGTCGCTGGGGCCACCAAGAGGCGTAGGCCTTACGCAGCGCCCCTTTCCTTGAGTGAGGATGAACCGATGAAGCGAAGTGTCTTGGCTCTGTTTGCGGCAGTGACCTTGGGTGGTTGTGCCAGTTACGTGGACGTGAAGCGTCAGCAGCCGGTGCTCTACCGTGTTTCAGCGGAGAAGCCGGGCGTGGGGCTGTTGCACGTCAGCGTCGATGACGAGGTGTTGGCGAAGGCTCCGAATGATTTTTCGAACATGACCGGTCTGGTCGCGAAGGTGGCCAAGGACTACGCGGAGCAGCGCGGCGGCTTCAACGTCGTGAACTACACCGACTTGGGCTTCACCCCGCGGTGGACGCGGCAGCGGAACTGGAACGAGAAAGAGCCCAGCTATCTGCTCAGCCCTCTCGAGGGCGTTCCCGCGGGCGTGCAAACACCGCTGGTGATGGTGGCCAAGGTTCTGGACTGGCGCACCTTCAGCGAGCCGGTTGGAAAGAATGTCCGCAACGTCGCGGCGGTGAAGTTGATGATCTCCACGTGGACGCGCGAGGGCAAGGAAGTGACGTCGGAGGTTGTCGACGCGCTGGCGCGTGAAGGCGAGATGACCCTCCACCTCAAAGCGGGCAACCACGAGCTGGTGCGCGGGTACCAACACGCCGACGGGCGCCGCGCCTTCCTTCATCAGCCTGAGAAGCGGGACGAGCTGTTCATGAACGCGCTTCGTGAGGCGGTGGGCGTGCACCTCTTCCCGTTCTTCCCTCACGAGATTGAAGAGCGCCAGGCGCTGATCGACGACGCGGCTCTGAAGCCGGGCGTCGAAGCGGCGCAGGCGGGCCGCTGGGACGAGGCGATGGCGCAATGGGAAGGCGTCGCCAAGTCAGCTCCGAAGTCGCACGGTGCGCTCTACAACTTGGCGGTGGGCCACATGGTCCGCGGTGACGACGCGAAAGCGTACGAGCTGTTCGCGCAAGCCGCGACGCTCGAGGACAAGTTTCTCTACCGGTCGATGCGCGACTTGGTGAAAGACCGCTTGGCGCTGCGCAAGGAGATTGGCGCCGCGGGTGTGTCGCAGCCACAGACGCAGCGCTAAGGCTGAGGTTGGCGCCGTGGTCAGCGCCGACGCTGAAAGGACGTCAGCGCTTCTTCACGGTCGCTCTCGAAACAGAGATTCCTTCGGGAGCTCTGTCTTCGAGGGCGACCTTGTTTTTGAGCGCGTCGACAGCTGCTTGAGCGTCGAAGGCGCGCTGCGAATAGAGAAGGTAGAGTTCTTCGGCGCCGGGAGCGTCGTCCAGCTCAATCGCTTGGGAGAGCAGGGGCGCGCGCGGATCGTACGGCGCGCTCTGCGTCTTGCCGTATGGGAAGTAGACAGTGACATTCCCACGCCCGTCCACCCCGAGCACACTCACGAAACCCGGTTCCTGCGCCTTCACCTCGAACTGAATCGCGCTGCCGGCTTTCACCGGTTCGTTGCCCAGCTCGCGGACGCGATCACCTTCCCGCACGTAGACCTTCAACACCGCGTTGCCTTTGGTGGAGAAGTCCGGCTCGGTGTTGAAGATCACGACCATCACAACTGTTGCCGCAAGCGGTACCACCACGCCTAGCCAACCCCAGCTCCACCTCTCGGGCGCAAGCTTCGCCGCGAAGGC
>JBQTKE010000445.1:0-11385 GCA_052386435.1 Myxococcaceae bacterium | reverse complement strand
CCACTCCGGGCGATGGGAAGCCATGCCCCTCCGCGGCCCCCTCACCGACAACCTCAACGCAGTTGCCGACACGTTCCCCTGGCTGCTGACAGAATGATCCGGCACGAACTTCTGGGCTGCGGTACTACTAGCCGTCGCCTAGCCGTCGCGCGCGCACACCAACACCCGCTCCAACCAAGCGCGGCCCCCTTCTCGTCCTCGGGTTGCCGGAGTGAGCGGAGGAGGTGTAGAAATGGTGTATGATGCGGACCAATGTCGTTGTGGACGAGAAGCTTGTTGCGCGCTGCCGCAAGCTCACGGGAGTGCGGAGCACTCGCGACCTGATTGACCGGGCTCTGAGAGAGTTGGTGCGGCGGGAAGAGCAAAGGCGATTGGCCGCCAAGCTGCGCGGCTCGGGATGGGACGGAAGCCTAGACCAGATGCGAGATCCCTGAGCCTCGGATGCTCGTCGACACTTCGGCATGGATCGAATTTCTGCGTGGAACTGAGTCTCCGTCAGATCGCGTGTTGACCGCCCTTCTCGAGGAAGGCGGTCCTGTAGCCGTCACCGGCGTGGTGGTTCAGGAGGTACTGCAGGGCTGTCGCGACGAGCGACAGGCAGGGGAAGTGCGCAACCTTCTCTTGGGATGTAGCGCGGTCGAACCGATCTTTCCCGAAACCTTTGAACACGCGGCGATGCTCTACCGGCGTTGCCGCAAGGCGGGACACACCGTCCGCGGCGCAGCAGATTGTCTGGTTGCGGCGGTCGCGCTCGAGCACGGTTTGTCGGTTCTTGCGCACGACAGAGACTTCGACTCGCTGCGACGACACTGTGGACTGTCGCTGTATCACTCCGCGGCGCCGCGCTCACGACGTTAGGCGCGCAGGATAAGCAATGACCGGCCGGTGACCAGAGCACGCGCCAGGCGAGAAATCCCCTCGTTGACGCGGCGTGCGGCGATTAGGCCGTAACCCTGCAGGTGCGGACCAAGCGCGTCGCGAACCCTCCCGCTGACGCCTCTGACCCGAAGACCGCTCTGATGAGTGTGCTCTTGGATGAGAAGCTTCCGGTCGGGACAACCTTCACTGCTGATGCTGGTGGAGGCGCTGACCGATGGGGTGCAGGCCGTGCGTAAGCTGCTGGCGCGTCGCCAGAAGAGGCGGACAGCGCCGTAGCTTGCGCTTGCGCGCCTCAACCAAGGCCCCTCGGTTTGACAGCGCGCTCCCCAGATTGCATTTTCCGCGGATGTCTCGTCCGTCTCTGTACGTCCTCGCCCCGCTGCTCACCGCTGGGCTGCTGTTTGGCGCCATCCGCTGCGCGAAGCCCGAAGGTTCCGGCGACCCTCCCGACGGCACCCCGGCCACGCCGGGTTGCGGCGACAGCAAGGTGGTCGCCCCGGAAAATTGTGACGACGGCAGCGCCTTGGCGGGCGATGGCTGCTCATCGTCGTGTCAGCAAGAGACGGGCTGGTCTTGCCCTCTCGTCGGCGGCGCATGCCAACCGTTCTTCACCTGCGGCAACGCGGTCCTGGAACCCGGCGAGCTCTGCGACGACAGCAACGCGAATTCAAGCGACGGCTGCAGCAGCACCTGCCGCGTTGAAGCGGGCTGGAGCTGCAGCGTCACCGGCAACCCGTGTCTCTCCAAGGCGTGCGGCGACGCGCTGCTCGCGGGCACAGAGGAGTGCGACGACGGAAACGCGACGGACAACGATGGCTGCAGCGCCGCGTGCCGTCTGGAGAAAGGCAACAAGTGCGACGTCCCCGGTCAGGCCTGCACCAAGACCACCTGCGGCGACGGCAAGAGCGAAGGCACTGAGGAGTGCGACGACGGGAACAATGATCTCGGCGATGGCTGCACGCCGCTCTGCACGCGCGAACCTGTTTGCCGTGGCGGCGCCTGCACCGCGGTGTGCGGCGACGGATTGATTCTTCCGAACGACACCAGCGAAGAGTGCGACGACGGAAACCGACGTCCGTTCGACGGGTGCTCGCCCACGTGCAAGTTTGAGCCGGGCTTCACCTGCTCTTTGGTCACCGCGAACCCGCCGGCGCTTTTGGAGCTCCCTGTCGTCTTCCGCGACTTCCGCGGCAGCGACCTGGACGGCGGCCATCCGGACTTTGAATCCACCACCGGCGATGATCGCGGCATTCCCGCGGCGCAGCTTCCGGACGCGGGCAAACCGCTCTACGCGAAGGGCGCGGGCAGTCTGACCACCCACGGCGCGAACGCTTTCTCGCAGTGGTACCGCGACGACGCCACGGTGAACCGCACGGTGCTCTCCACGCTTCCGCTCTCACGTCAGCCCAACGGCTCCTACGTCTTCGACAACCAGGCGTTCTTCCCGCTGGACGACGCGGGCTTCGTCGCCGCGGGGCAAGAGCCCCTGCGCCTGGCGGACCGGCACAACTTCCACTTCACCAGTGAGGCTCGGTACTGGTTCGAATACAAGGGCACCGAGGTCCTGCAGTTCCGCGGTGACGACGACGTCTTCGTCTACATCAACGGCCGGCTCGCGCTGGATCTCGGCGGCGTACACGACGCTCAGACCGACACCGTGAATGTGGCCGCCCAGGCTTCGGCGCTCGGGCTGCAAGTCGGCAAAATCTACGAAGTGGTCGTCTTCCAGGCAGAGCGCCACACCACGCGCTCGTCCTACAAGCTCACGCTGAATCAATTCGAGAGCCGCCGCAGTGTTTGCAAATCGCTGTGCGGCAACGGCGTGCTGGATCCCGGCGAAGAATGCGACGACGGGAACACGGTGGGCGACGACGGCTGCAACCCAACGTGCCGCTTGAAGATCAACTGAGAAAACTGCAACGGCCGGGGACGCGCTTCGTTTTCGTAGACGGTGCTACCGCGATCTCAGCTTCGTGCCTACGTAGTGGACTGCGGCCTCCTCGAGCTGCGCCAGCACGCCTCGGAGCGTGAACTCGGCTTCTTCTTCGTCGAGAGCTCTCTTCGCCGCGGCGTCGAAGGTGTGGACCGGGTGGTATTGGATTTCATCCCAGTAGCGTTCGTCCGTGGGCAAGAGATCTCCGGTGAACCCCAGGACGAGCTCCCTCGCGAGGAAGAAGTCTTCTCGGGTGATCAGCTTTAGCCACCAGGACGAGGCTCCCACGCTGAGGAACGGCACCGGCACCGCGGGGATGTGGCGGCCCCGCAGGTGGGCGATGCGCTCTAAAATCTCCCAACCGCTCAACATGTCTGGACCGGGGAGGTCGTAGATCGCGCTCTGTTGCAGCGGCACGTCCAAGCCTCTCACCAGCGCGACGACGACATCTTCGAGCGCGATCGGCCTTGTGCGTGACTTGGTCCACGAGGGCAGAACCATCGCGGGCAGGCGCATCGCGAGATCTCTCACGATCCGCCACGACGCGCTCCCGTTGCCAATGATCATGGATGCTCGCAGCTCCAGCGTCGGCACGGCTCCGGCTCGCAGCTCGTCTCCGACGTGGAGACGGCTCTTCAGGTGCTCGGAGGATTTGCCGCTGGGAGCGACTCCTCCCAAATAAACGATGCGCCTCACTCCCGCCGCCGCGGCGAGCTGCTGAAACTGGTACGCCGCGCGCTGCTCGGTGTCCGCGTAGTCTTGGCGGCCGCTGCCCATGGCATGGACCAGGAAGTACGCGGCCTCCACGCCTTTCAACGCTTGTGCGACTTGGTCGCGGTTCTGGAGATCGCACTCTCTCCATTCCACGTTGGACAACTTGGGGACGCGGGAGACGTCGCGTGTGGTGGCTCGAACCGAGTGGCCCGCGGCGGTAAGCACGGGGAGGAGCGCCCGACCGACAAAGCCGGTGGCGCCCGTGACGAGGATGAGGGACATCCACCCCTCATAATCAACCTGGAGCGGCTGCGGGCGGTTTGTCGCGCTTGCGGCCCACAGAAGAACCGCGGCGGAAGGTCAGGCGTTGCGGGTTCCGCGGCGAGACCGCGCCAGCAGCCCCGCGGTGAAGAGGAGCACGCCGGGTAGCAGTGACAGGCCGGTCGCGTTGCAGCCCTCCGCGTCGCCCAGGCCGTTCGCATTGGCGCCGGAGCCCGCGTCGGCCTTGTCGTTGGAGCCGCCGCCCATTCCGTTCATCATGCCTCCGCCACCTCCGCTGCCTTCGGAGACGCCTGCGTCAGTCGGGGTGCCCGCATCCATCACGGCCACTGGAGGCATGGTGCCCCCGTCGCCCCCGGTCAGAATCAGATCCGCGCACGAGTAGTAGGGCTGCCCCGCCAGAATGGGGTTCGGGGGGCACGGCACCGTGTCGTCGGCCAGCATGATCTGCCGCATCAGAAACACGGCGCGCGTGGTGTTGACGTTGGGCAGAGTCACCGTGGTCGTGTACTTGCGCGGGTTCGCCTGATTGGGCACAGGGCCGGTGGCGACGTGCTTCACGTTCTTCAGCTCCTCAAACGCTCCGCCTTCGGAAGTCTTGATCGACAGCAGGAAGCAGCCGGGGTGGTTGATGGTCTCATCCCAGTTGACGGTGATGGTGCTGCCGGCCTGCATCGTGGTGAACGGCACCGCGGTGGCGCCGTTCATACACGGGCCCAAACCTGAGCCGGCGACACCACCGGTATCCTTGATGGCGTCACTGGTGCTGCGCGGGGTTGGCGTGGTGAGCCGAGCGTGGGCAAACACCGGGGGGGCTGCAATCAGCAGCAACAACAGAGGCAATCCAGGGCGCATGACGCACATGGTGAAGGAGTGCGAGACGTTTCGTCAAATGACGCACGTTCCGAGCTTGGTGGCTGGGTGGGCTAAGCTCGCAACCTACTGCAGAGCGGGGGTTTCATGCACAAGGGCGTTTGCTGCATTGGCCTCGTCTTGGTGAGCACGGGGGTCGGATGCTCGAAGGGCAAGGAACCGGAGCTCTCCGCTCCGGCTGGAGTTGACGCGGGCTCTGCTCCCGCGGCCGCGGCCCCCGTCGAAGAGGATTCGGACGCTCGCGACCGCACTTGGGTGACGGTCTCCGCCAACAACCAGGCGCTGCTGCGACAACTGGGGAAAGCGGACGGGTTCTGCGAGACGAAATGCACGATCGCGGATCAGGTCATCTGGGAGAGCAACCTCTGTTTGGGAAAGAAGCTGGACCTCCGCTTTGTCGGCAATGACTGCGAGAAGGCGGCGGTGATGCACCAGCTGCCAGAACCCAATCCGGATCCGTCAGAGGCTGTGCTGGTTCACGTCTACCGCCGCGGCGCGCTCGAGTATCCGGTGCACACGCGCGGCGTGGTCCGCTCTCCGAAAGCAAGTCGTCCCACCGGCTCCAGCTTCTATTGGATCGCCGGCGCGCTGGGACAACCGGGTTCGCCGCCTCGCTACAGTGCGGATGGGAACCGCGTGGAGTTTGAGACCCTGGATGGGAAGAAGCAGAACGTCCCCCTGCTCGCGTCTTCCAAGCCCCAGACGCCTGATTCGAAGTCCGCGCCCGCGCGAAAGAAGAAGAGAAAGGGAAAGCGGTAGCCCTACCTCAGCGGATACAACTCATCCATCAACTGACGCCACCGCGCTGCCTGATTTGGATCTGATACATGTTTTAAAAGCCGCTCCAGCTCCGGTCGAAAATCCGGACGCAGCGCATTTCCTTTGGCGCTCTCGCGCAGAGCCTTCGCGGCAGCCGCTCGAGGGGTTTTGGAGCTCAGACGCAACCGCGACAGTTCCTCCGAATTCGCCCTAGTCCAGGACGAAAGCAACGCCTCGACCCGTGACTGAATCGCCGGGGCGAGCGGCGCACACGTCGCCTCGCCGCACGCGCGGCTGTAGTCCGCGAAGAACTGAAGCGGCCCGGCGACCCGGTCTTCCTCCAGGCGCGCCGTCCCGAAGGACCGTTCAACGCGCTTGGCCATCCCTGCGCCCACCTTGATGAAGAGCGCGCCTTGCTTCGGCTGGTGACCTTCTCGCACCTGAATCATCGTGGGCGAGGTGAGCAACGCATTCAGCGCCTTCATGTCTGCGCTGGGCTCGTCGCGGTCCATCGAATGCGCGGCCAGGCCGTAAGAATGAATGCGCGAGAGGGCCTCATAAAAGACGCCGTCCTCCGCGCGCTCGGCGTACGCTGGGCGTCTTCGCAGTCCGCCGTCGAGCAACTGCTCCGTAGCAGCCGCGGCCACCTCGCCAAGGAGCGGGCCGTTCTCTTCCAGGTTCGACGCGAGCGCGATGGCGAACCGCTCCGCTGGCACCATCAGCAACAGCGTCGCGGTCTCCGGCTGTCCTCCCGAGTGACTCACCACATAGTGGCCGCGCTGCGGATAGACGCCAAAGCCCAAGCCATAGTCAGTGCTCTGTCCATCTCGCGTGGACTGCGCGGTGGTCATCTCGCGCCACGTTCCTTGCGGAAGGAGCTTGCCGTCGATCAACCCTCTCGCGAAGCGGATGAGGTCTTCGATCGTGCCGCGCATCCCTCCCCCGCCGAAGCGGCTGGAGATGTCGACGAAGGAAGTGCGCGCCGGCTTTCCAGTGCGCCGGTTGTAACCAGTCGCCCACCGCGAAGTGCGCGCGGCGGGATCTTCCAGCCGCGTGTCCTGCATCCCCAGTGGATCAAAAATGTGCTCGGCGACGCATTCACCGAAGGGCTTCTCGCAGGCCTGCTCCACCACCGCGGCGAGGAGGTTGTAGCCATAGGTGGAGTAGACGAAGCGGGTGCCTGGCTCGGCGACCAGGTCCCAGTCCTGAAAGAGCGCGAGCGACTGCGCGGTGTCGTGGTGGGTCTGTAACTGATGCTCGCCGGGATAGCCGCGGTAGTGCGAGACGCCACCCAAGTGGGCAAGCAGTTGGCGGACGGTGATCGTCCACGGCTTCATGGGAAACGAGGGCACGTAGGTCCGCACGTCCTCGTCGAGCGAGAGCTTCCCTTCGTCCGCCAGCATCATCGCGGTCACCGCGGTGAACGGTTTCGCGACCGAGGCGAGGCGGTACGACGTCTTCGAGCTCGCCGTGACGTTCTTCTCTACGTCCGCTTTGCCGTACGCGGAGAACCACAGGTGACCGCGGTGAAGCACGCCAATGGAGAGCGCGGTCTGCTGAGTGCCGAGCAACGCACGGATCTCCGCGTCGAGGGCCTTGATGCGCTCGCGGTCGTCCAAAGCGATCCGGCTGTCGGCGGACGCGTCAGGTGGCTCTGCTGCGAACGCGCTCGCCGGTGAGAGCGAGATCAACGTCACCCAAGACAGCGTCGCGACCGCGCGGCTCAAGCAGAGTGCTCCTCAAGATGCCGAGTCAGCGAGCGACATCGTACGTGCAGAAGACTCTTTGCGAACAGCGTCATCGCTCGCCCTGCGCGTCAGTGAGCTCCAGCGACCTCGGTCGGCGCGGGCCGTCCGTCGTATGCACGAAGCAGCGCGGAAGAGAGCAGCTCTCCGAGCAGGTCGAGTCCCTTCCCTCTTGGGTGCACGAGATCCGCGTGGATCATCCCACGCGCGTGGAAGCGCTTGAGTGAGCCGGAGCCGCCCATGGCGAGGAAGAGATCAAAGTACGCGCAGCCCTCTTCCCTCGCGATCCGCTTCTGCTGCGCGCGGTACCCCTCGAGCTCCGCACGCTGCTCGAACGGGGCGGGCTTGTGAGACGGTCCGCGCACGGAATCAATGGGCCCGACGACGAGACACGACGCGAGCGGTGCGGCAGTCCGCGTGCGCCGAATCAACGTCCGCAGATCCGCGTCCTGTTCATCCGGCGTGGCCTTGTTCCAGGCCAGCCGCTTCACCTCGTTGCCGCCCAGCATGAGGGTCACCAGCGATGGAGCGCGCGCGGCGAGTTGATCCACGAAGAGCCCCTCATCGGTGCGCAGAAACAGCGACGCGTCGACGGAGGGCACGCCCAGCGTGTCGACAATCACCCCGCCCTTCTGCTTGCGCTCCAACACCACGCCCTGAATCACCGGGCCCGCACCGTCAGCGGAGATCTCCATTGATCGCGCGCCCACCGGAAGCTCGAAGTCCGCGCGCTGCGCCACGCCCGCCCGGGTGGGCCGATACGAGGCCACCGGCTTTCCATCGACGGAGAGCTTCAACCCGTTCTCATCGTCCGTCGGCAGCCACCAGAGCTGCGCTTGAGTCTCACCGTTGAGCGCGTACTCAGTCGTGGCGCTCGCGTTCCCTGCTTGGTGCTGCGCTCCCGTCACCCCGTGAGGGAAATTCAGAGGCTCCAGGTGCGCCACAGTTGAAAGGATCCACTTTCCCTTCGCCGTGCCGGTGCGCGCGCGTGGACCCCAAGGTCCCAGGCGTTCAGCGAGAAGGAGACCGCGACCGCCGTCGCCAAAGCGATCGACCATCCGTTCGCGCAGGTAACCTGTGATTCCATCCGCGGCGATCAGCGAATTGCCGAACACGGCGACGCGCACCGGTTCCTTCGCGGTGTCCAAGATCTCCAGCGCGGCGAAGAAGTCGGCGAGGGGATGCTTCGCGCAGTCCACTCCACAGAGGCTGTCGATCTCGCCGCCCGGTGCCTGCACGTCTTCTGCGAGGGCACGCAACGTTCCGACGTCACTGCTTTGCGCGAGCACGGGCACGCTCGAGAAACAGATCCACAACAGACATGCACGAAGAGAGAGACGCATGAGAGCGGGCCGATGCTAGCGAACGCCCTAGAGTGGGAGCCAAACGCCGGACATCGCTTGGCGCCGACATGTCGGACGCCGCGCGACGTGCTCGCACTGAAATGAACACGGCCTCTGCGGTGGAAGTGGAAACGTCCGCACCGCAGAGGCCGAGGAACCTTGAACCGCTGTCTAGAACATCACCGCCAGACCCAGCGTGACGCCCTGAGCCAGCCCGGTGTTCCAGGTAAACCAAGCAGTCGTGCTGCGGTCCTGCTTGTCCTCTTGCGTGGAGGGAACGCCACCAATCTGGCTGGTGACGGTGGTCCGTTGATTTACGCGCGTGTTCTGGAACACGGTCAGGTTGAGCTGATAGTCCGCGTAGATGGCGAAGTTGGGGTGAATGCGCCACTCCACGCCGGCGATCGCGCGGCCGGTGACGTCAAACACCGCGGCGTTGGCCTCCACGTCCGTCACGCGATCCACGACGGAGAGGTTGTCCGTGTAGCGGTTGATCGACCAGGTCCAGCCCACGGACGCGCCCGCGCCAAGGTACGGCGCCAAGGGGGTGAGCATCAGGCGACGCAGAAATTCCGCACGCAGCGCCAGTGCGTACGCGTCCGTCTGCCCGGTGGGGCTGGTCACGGTGTACGTGGTGACAGTGTCTGGACCCGTCGACGTGGTGATCTTGGTGATCTGCGCCGGGGTGCTGCCGCGGGAAAAGTTGATGCCCGCGCGGATAGAGGACTGAGGGCTCAGGTAGAACGCGCCGCCAATCGTTCCGACGACAGGAGAGGTCAGGATGTTGGTGCTGGCGAGCACGTTGTTGAGCGAGAACAAGAACGCCCACCGCTGGTTCCAACCCCCATTGAGCGGCACCGACGGTCCGGAGGCAAGAATCGGCGCGTCCCCGGAGGACGTGGTGGTGCTGCTGGTTTCGGTGGTGGTCGTGGTCGTCGTGTCGGTCTGAGCCAGCGCGCCGTGGGTGAGCCCCAGCAGCGAGAGCAGCAAGAGGGATTTGCGCATGGTGGTTAAGCTCTCGTGGAAAAGGGTCATCACAACGCGGCCGCCATTCGCAGACCGGTGCTGACATTGGACCCGCCGCGGAGCTTGACGACATTGAGGTTGGTGCAGGTGGCGGAGCCCTTCACTCGAACTTGAATGTTGTCAAAGCGCACCTCGAGCAGACCGTCGGCGGGCTGGAACTGAGCGGTGCCGGTGCCGAAGTTCGCGGTGAGGGTGAGGCGGCCGCCGTCCGCGCTGACCGCGGCGGTGACCGGGCTCATCGCCGCGGGAGCAGCGGTGGTACCGTCGGCATTGCCGTCAATGCCCGCGGTCTTCACCCAGGTGTGCGCGGTGGTCAGGCTGCAGAGCTCAATGGGATACGGGAAGTTCACTTGCAAGTTTGGATAGACCGCGACGGTCTCGTTGTTCGCGTTGAGCGCGACGGGCGTCTGGGTGGGCGGGCCCATGAAGATGGTGAGCTGTGGGAAGTCCTTGCCCGCGACGAAGGGTCGGTCCTCCACGGGAGAGAGGTAGGCGCCGGCCGCGTTGCGCGCGCCGAAGAGGTCGATGCTGTAGTTGCCGCCCAGGACCATCTTGTCCTTGGCCAGCGTGGCGCTGCCACCTTCGCCAATCTCCGCGATGACGGTGCTGGGCTTCACAGTGAGAGTCACCGGCAGCGGGTTGGGGAAGGTGATGCCGACTGGGCTGGTTGCGGTGGTGAGCGTGGCGACGACCCTGCCGGAGGCGACGGGCGCGCCCTTGTCGGATTCGAACGCTTTGACCACGAGGTCATCGTTCACGCCGCCAATGGGATAGAGGACGACCTGATACGTGATGAAGGTCTGACTGGAGGGATCGCTGAGGGTCGTGTTGGACGTGCCCTGCGGTTGACCGAGCGCTGCCACGTAGCCATCCGCGGCGAAGGTCGCCAGGTGCGTGCCCTGGGGAACCTGCGCCACGATGTACGCGTTGCCGGAGTGCTTGGAGACTGGGAGATCGTAAGTGCCCACGGTGAAGGTCACCGTCGCGTTCTCCACGCCCGCCCCCGTCACGGCGTCGTAGACCAAGAACGTGATGGTGTTGGATCCGCGCGTGAACTGAGGACGCTCGTTCGGATCAATCGTGGGACCACACCCGGCCAACATCAACGCAACCGCGACTGTCGCTGCTCGCCACAACTTGGTCATGGAGCTGCTCCTCTTGGTTTTTCTTTCAGAACGGGGTCAACAGAAAGGTCGCCGCTTGCCAGAAGCGGGACGCTTGGTGACAGCGCGCGAACAGTACCCTGCGCGAGATCGTCGGCCAAGGTTCCTTTTAATGGGCCCGCGAGGCGGATGATGAAACCTGCGCGTTCTGGTGGTGGTTCTGCGGAAGCTGTCGCCGTGCGCTCGTGCGTGCTTCAGCGATGTAGCGGGCAGCTGCGGTCAGCGGGTTCTCCTCGCGCTGAGCCTGAGGGCGGCGGCAAGGAACAAGAGGACCGCCGGGACCGGCGACCCCGCCTCAGGTCGCGAGCTGCAGCTGCAGCCGACGCTGAGAAGGGCGGGCTCCTTGAGGACCACGATTTCAGACTGCCCCATGGGATTCACGGTGTGGGTCTGATCGCTCGGGTTGACCAGACCTACGCCGTTGGTCGCCGAAACCTGAGGCGTTCCCACTTGCATGTCTCGGTAGTAGAGGTTTGCCGAGCTGGATCCTTCGGGGATGGTGAATGCGCCGTCATCCGCCGGTGCGGTGCAAACAGGGTCGGTGTGCCATGTCGCGGTGGTCGGCGAGCTCGAGGTCACCGTGAAAGCCTGGCCACCCGGCCCCGCATTCACCGGATTGCCAAGTGAGTCCTGGAGCTCCACGGTGATGACGTTGTTCTCGCCACCGCAAG
>JBQTKE010000444.1:0-3162 GCA_052386435.1 Myxococcaceae bacterium | reverse complement strand
AGTCCACGTGCGCGACTTCCTTGATTATCGCGGGTTTGGTTCCGGAACAAACCGTCGCGGAGAGAACGCGCTTTTACGACTGAGTTACGCGAACGGTGGTCTTCATCTCGCGGCCCGTCGCCGGATCATGGGCGCGCATGGTGAGGATGCCTTCCACGTTCACGTCGAAGGTGATGTCGACCTGGACCTTGCCGACCCTGTCCGGACGAATGCCGGAGAAGGTGAACTCACCCAGCAGCTCGTTCTTGGCGACCATGTCGTTGTCGCCTTGGTAGATGCGCATCGCCAACTCGGTCTGCTGGTCGTAGCTGGTGGTCGCAGTGATCTGCTTCGCGTTGGGGATGGGCGCGTTGCGCGCGAACACGGTGTGAAAAGTGCCCCCCGCCTTCTCCAGGCCGATGGCCATGGGGATCACGTCCAGTAGCTGGAGCCGGAGGTTGGTGTCGTCCTGCAGCGAGTGCGCGTAGAGCGCGGCGCCAATCGCGACGGCTTCATCTGGGTGGACGCCTTTTGACGGTGACTTCCCGAAGAACTTGGTGAGCCGGTCCTGAACGACGGGCATGCGCGTCTGACCGCCGACGAGCATCACTTCCTGAATGTCCTTCGTGGACAGACCGGAGTCGACGAGCACGCGCGCGACGATCTGCAACGTGCGATCGACCAGATGCGTGGTGAGCTCTTCCAGAATCTTCCGCGTGAACTTCATCTCAATGTTCAGCGGCTGGCCCTGCGCCGTCATCGTGATGAAGGGGATGTTGAACGGAACTTCCTCGCGCGTAGACAGATCGCACTTGGTGCGTTCGGAGAGGTCTTTGATTCGCTGCATCGCGACGGGATCCGTGGAGAGATCGATCCCGGTCCTGTTCACGAAGTCCTTGAGGACGTGGTGAATCATCGCGTTGTCGAAGTCGATGCCGCCCAAGAAGACGTCGCCGCCGGTGGACTTCACTTCGAAAACGCGGTCGCGAATCTCGATGATCGAAACGTCGAAGGTGCCGCCGCCCAGGTCGTAGATGACGACCGTCTCGTTGAGCTTCTTGCCCACGCCGTACGCGAGCGAGGCCGCGGTGGGCTCGTTGATGATGCGCACGACTTCGAGATCGATGAGCTTGCCCGCGTCCTTCACTGACTGGCGCTGGCGATCGTTGAAGTATGCGGGAACCGTGACGACAGCGCGGCGCACCGGGACTTTCAAATAATTCGAAGCGACGTCGCGAATCTTGTTGAGGATGCGGGCGCTGATCTCCTGCATCGAAAACTCTTTCTTCGAGACGTCGATGACGACATCGTTCTTCGAGCCCGGCCGCACGTTGTAGGCGACGACCTTCTTCATCGTCTCCACGATCTCGCTGCGGAATGAACGGCCCACCAACCGCTTCGCGCCGTAGATCGTGTTGCGTGGATTGAGTTGCCACTGGCGCTTGGCCTCGTAGCCAATGAGCTCGTTGCCCTTGTCGTCGATCGCGAAGATAGAGGGGACCGTGTACTCGCCGCCCTTGTAAGGGATGAGCTTCACCTGTCCCGAGCCATCCACGAATGCAGCGCAGGAGTTCGTGGTGCCAAGGTCGATGCCGATGATCGGTTCCTTCGCCATCTCAAAAACTTAGTCCATCACCTGCGAAACCGGGAATATCCGTCGATCGCTGGAGCGAGGTTGCTGAAGTTGGTTCCCGCCAGATCGATCACATCCGTGGGTGTCACGCCGTCAGCGAGGTCGATCACAACCACATCCAGCGCCGGAGTGGTTTGAGCGGCAGGATCCAAGCCCACGCCCGCGGGAGCGTCCGGGATGCGCAGGCCGGTTTGGCTCGACTGCAGCTCGAAATACACGACGTGGCGGTTGTCAGAGCCAGTGAGGACGACCCGGCCGAGCGCGCCACCCGCGGAGGCGATCGCATTCCACGCGGGTTGACCGGGCAGGAAGGTGCGGGTGCTGGTCGAGTACGAAGCGCCCGCGGCGATGGGAAGGAACGGCGCGACCACGACGCGTGTGGGCAAAACGGCGGCTCGGGTCAGCCGTGCGCTCACGTTTCCGTCCACGCTGACATTGGTCATCCCCGCGAGTTGCACCGCCAAGGACCAGATTGCTGGCGTGCCCACTTCGAGCCCGCCGTAGGGTGCGCCGCTGCGCAAGACGATGGGATCGACCGCGCGCGCGCCATTCGGTCCCGCTGCGCCGGCCACGCGCGAGCTGAATCCCACGGGGGTGAGTCCCAGCTCAGGCGTCAGCTCCACCGCGGAGACGATCGCGTTGTCGAAGCCGTCGTTGAGTGGCGGCAGAACAACCTCGGTGCGGCGCTGCTGAATGAAGTTGGGCTTCAGACTCACCGCCGTGAACTGCGCATACTCCGGTACGTCCTCGGCGGTGACGCCGTCGTTGTCGATGTCCGCGCTGTCCGCGATGCGCGGCCGTTGCGTGAAGGTGTTGAAGGGCGCGACTGCGAAGTCCAGCGAGCCGGCGTAGGCGAGCACGTCGAGAGATCGCAGCACGCCGACTTGGGTCAAATCCGTCTTGCCCGCGAAGCCCACCCACGCGCGGCGCCCTGCTTGCCCGAGTCCGTATGACTTGCCCTTGAGCTCGGTGGGGATGCCCAGGCCGGGCGAGGTGTAGAGCACCAAGCTGCCCGGGATGGGCACCCGCTGCATCAGTCCTGGTGCCGTGAAGTTGAACGACTCACCCAACAGGGCCGAGAGCGCGAGGTCCGATGGATCAGTCGACGACATCACCGCGAAGCCCAGCCAGGTGTTGCCGGAAGAATGGACGTCGGTGAACGCGAGCGCGCCGTTGAAGCCCGCAGCCGCGTGCACGGGGTTGCCAGCCAAAGGAATGAAAAGATCCTTCGCCACTGTCGCGCTCACCGAGAGCCGCTCGTAGCGAGGCAGCCCGTCACTGCGGAGCTCGGGAGAGGCGACACTGAAGCTGACTGCGCCACTGCCGAAAGTTGGGAAGAGCGCCTCGCCCGAGGCATCCGTGCTGACGAGGGTGCAGCTCGTCTCGCAGCCCAACACCTGAACGCCGGACAAAGGCGTCAGCGTGGCGGCGTCGATCACTCGGACATTGCGGCCACTGTTCGTCGCGGAGAACACGGTGAGACTCACCTCACGCGGCACCACGGAGGTTCCGCTCAGAGACACGCGAACGCGAAGGCCACCCGCCGAAAC
>JBQTKE010000443.1:0-9210 GCA_052386435.1 Myxococcaceae bacterium | reverse complement strand
GTGCTGCGGCTGGACGGCAAACGCTGGATCCTCGCCGATAACTTCGTCGAGACAGGCCTTGTCGCCGCCGACCCTTTTACAGAGGTCGCCTTTGAGCTGAGCACGCTCTGGCTTCCCGAGGTCCACGACTCCCGCCCTGGCGGGTGAGGTTGACGGGCTAAGACCTCTTAGACCCTTCTCAGCGCTGGGTGCCTCGGGTTTGGGAGCGCGAGGCTCACCAGCGCGGACACCGCCAGGACCACCGCGAAGACGGAGAGGATCAGACGATGGCCAGCGAGCGCCGCGCCGGAATCGGCGTTCCCCAGTCCAATTCCAAGAATCGCGATGCCGATCACCCCGCCCACGTAGCGGCAGGTCGACAGCAAGCCGGCTCCCATCCCGCTCTGGTCCGCGGGAATCGCGGTCAGCGCAGCGGCTTGAGCCGGGGCGGTGGAGAACGCCAGCCCGCCTCCCAGGAGCACGAGCGGCCAGAACAAGCTGGAGGTGCTGCCTGCCTGCATTCGCGCCAACGCCGCCATCGCGGCACACGCCAAGAGGGAGCCGCTCAGAACCGTGAACCGCGTGCCGAAACGCTCGCAGACCCAGCCGCTCACCAGAGAGCCGACAACATTGATCGCCATCAACACCATCAGCAATGGACCGGCGGATCTGGCGGTGGCGCCAGGTATGTTTTCCAGAAGGTACGGGAGCTGAAACAGGAAGCCGTAGAACGCGACGTTCTGCAGGCCGATGAGCCCAACCCCCGCCAGGAAAGGCCGCTGCCCGAAGAGGGTGTGAGCCACGATGGCGCCCCGCGCACGCTTCTCCCTTCGCCAAAACGTGAAGAGCCCCAGCAGCCCGGCAGCCACGAGGAGAACCCGAGACCCACCGGTCGTCCACAGGGCGAGCACCAGCAGCGTGACGCCTCCCCCCAGCATAAAGGTACCGAACATCTCTGTCGTGTCGACGGGCGGGCTCACCCGGTCCACCGACGGTCCGCGCCCGCTGGCCAGCAACGCTGCGGCGCCGAGCGGCACCACGTTCACCAGGAAGATGGAGCGCCAGCCGAACCGCGCGACCAACTCCCCGCCCACCATTGGCCCCACGGCGGCGGCCAAAGCGATGATCGACGCGAACGCGCCAAAAACGCGTGCACAGCGCTCGGGGGGCACGCTGCGGCGGACGATCGCCATGGCGCTCGGAACCAGCACCGCCCCTCCGAGCGCCATGAGGATCCGCCCCAACGCGATGCTCTCCAAGCGCGCGGACCACGGCGCAATCACCGCGCCTGCCGCGAAGGTCAGCCTCCCGAAGGACAGCGCCCGGCGGTGGCCCACAAGATCGCCCAGCTTCCCACCAGAGCTCTGCGCGATGATGCCCACCAGGAGATAAGGCGTCACCAACCACTGCGTGAGCGTGGCTGCTTTCACGAGGACCGCGGCTCCGATGGTCGGCAGCGCCACCGCGATCATCGTGGAGTTGAGCGGCGCCAGTGTCGAGACCAACGCCAGCGAGATCAACAGCCGCAGATCCAGCGCGGTTGACTCTGGGGCATCCTTCACGGCCTCACCAAGGCCCCGAGTGAGGACGCTGCCACGGTCTGTACGCCCGTCAAGAGAGTCCTGGGCGCGGGCGCGCAGCGAGGCCGTCATCGGACGGCATTGAAGGAGGAAGAGCTCATGAGACTCGCCGAAGGCCCACTCGAGGTCGAGCCCACCGCCGAAGAGCTCTTCGCAGCGCGCGGCGAGCGCGTGGAGTTCTTGAAGTTTGGCCTCGGTCAAACAGAGCATCACCCGCTTCGCCTGCGGGAGGAGCTCCTCGGTCACGCCGCCCTCGGCACCTGGGCGGATGGCCACCTCTTTTGAGCCTCTGCTCGCTTCGATGACCCTGCCCTCCGGAGAGAGCCGGTAGCAGTCTGGCGTGACCCGCGCGCCGACGACCGCCTCGCCAAGCCCCCAGGAGGCCTCGATCACCCGCTCGTGCGCGTGCGTCACCGGGTTCCGGGTGAAGAGCACCCCGGACACTCTTGCGGGGACCAGAGGCTGGACGAGCACGGTCATCCGCACGTCACGGTTTTCGGCACCTACCTGCTGGCGATAGCGGTCGAGCGCGGTCGAGTGGGCCGAGCCGACGACGGTGCGGATCGCGGCCAGCAAGCCTTCGTTCGTGAGAACCCCCAGACACGTCGCATACTGTCCCGCGAAGCTCGCGGTGGAGGAGTCCTCCTGCGTCCCGGACGAACGCACCGCGAGGGGTCGCTCGAACGCGGAGACTGCGAGGAGGAGGGACTTTACCGCCTCATGGTTGTCCTCCGCCGCCAGACGCTTCAGGAAGCCAGGCGGCAACACGACGCCCGCCGGTACGCGAAGCCCGCGCTGCGCGGCCTGCGAGAGCCGCGCAACCTTCCCCCCGAACTGCGCCAGCGATGAGGCCTCCTCCAGGCGGAGCGGACGCGTGGTGGGGCTCATGCAATGACGGTTGCTTCTCCGGTCGACCCGTTGACGCGGACGCGCGCGCCATCGATGAAGTCCTGGGTCGCCGTCTGCGTGCCCACCACGGCGGGGATGCCACACTCGCGGGCCACGATGGCCGCGTGGGACAGCAGCCCTCCGCGGTCGGTCACGATCGCGCCCACCATGGGCAACACCACGTTGAACGCGGCCGTCATCGATGTGGCCACCAGCACATCGCCCTGGCAGATGCGGTCGAAGTCCTCCGCGCCACGGACGACGCGCGCGGTGCCTTCGTACGTTCCGCAGCTCGCCGCGTAGCCTTTGAGCAGGGAGCCCGAGCGCCCCGAGCCGTCCTGCAGCATCGAGCTCACGTACAGGCCGAGCGCGGTCATCATTCGCGCCATCGCCGGCGTCATCCACTCCGAGGGGGGCGGACCTTCGTCCTTGGGCCCTAGCGTCATGGGCGCCGAGGAGATGTCGATCCCCTCGCGCCGCGAAAACCGCTCCGCCAGCGTCTCCTTCGAAGGCTGGCTGCCGCCCTGGGCGAGCTGAAGCATCTGCGCATAGGTGGCGTCGAGCAGGTGCTCCGGCTGACTGAGCGCCCCCCGCGCGGTGAGGCGCCGGCCCAGCTCGAGGATCGCCTTGCGCGCGATGCCCGACGCCCAGGTGTCGCTGAACAGGCCGCGCTCATCGCGGAGGCGGTACATGAGCCGCGCCTCTTCCAGCAGCTCGTCGAACTGTTCCCGGTGCTCCGGCGGGACCTTCAGGCGAATTCTATTGCGGGCTTGTTCGAAGTTCACCCCGCTCTCGGCGACGAGCTCGGTCGAATGGCCCAGCCGCGCGCCGCGCAGGTTGCGCAGCAGCACCTCCGGCCTCTCGATCGCACTCGGGGCGGCAACGTCGAAGCCGTTCATCGGGCGCTGCCCCACCCACTCCAGGTACTCGCGCATCGCTCTCCCGAGCTCGCCCGGGTCCTCTACCAACTTCCGCAGCGCGGCGGCGTGGTCGGACTCCACTTCAATATGCCGGACGGCATCCGGCCGCTCCGCCAGCGCCTGGAGCACGCGCTGCCTCTGATCGGAGCCTCCGAGTGAGACGGGGCTGGCGCCGCGAAGCAACTCCATCACCTCCGCGTTGGGCAACCCGGTCCACTTCGAGGCCTGAACCACGAAGTCACCGACCGGAAGGAAGTTCGCGAGATCATACTGGTGATGGAGCTGGACCATCGCGGCGAGGTGCTCGCGGCAGCGTCCCAGGTGGGCGACCAGTGACGGCAGGTCCAGCTTCTCCACGTCCACCCGCTGAAGCTCGAGGTGCTTGGCGATGGCAGCGGGCTTGACCTCTTGGTCCCACCGCCGCAGATCCTCTCTCCAGGGTTTCTGCTCGAAGGTGCGCACCGCGTTGCGGTTGCGCAGGCGGATCTCGGGGTGCAGCAGACTGAGCAGCTTGAAGACGGCGCGCGGCGGCGGCTTGACGGCGGACTTCGGCGCCGCCACGGGACGAACCGCGAAATACCCCACCCCATGGACGAACTTGAACTCGAGATGGTCGAGAAGGGCCCCGTAACGGCGCAGGCCCTCCCCAATCCCTTTCTTCAGGGCATCAGGAAACAACTCGGCGAAGAAGGGCGTCACGGGACGAGCGAAGTGCGTTGCATCGAGCGTCCACGCGCCAGGGCCAGGCGCGGTGAACTGCAGAGGAGTCGGATCGGACAAGTTCGTCACCTGAGGGGATGAATCGGGTACGGCGCCATTCTCGGGCCTCTGCCCGGGTCGCAGAAAAGGACACCCGTGTGGGGAAGCCACTTCCGTCGTCCGCTGGGCCTGCGGACGAGCGGGCCGGCGGCCACAACACCCGCCTCATCGCCGCTTCGCCGCTTCGCCTCATCGCCGCTTCATATCGATGAGCCGCTTCACCGTGGACAAAAGTGCTCCTTGGTCGTAGGCGGCCTTCGTCACGTAGGCGTCGGCGAGCCCGCGAGCGGCCAGGCTCCCCCTCGCCGAGTCCGGAGGAAGGGAGCTGACGAGCACCGCGGGCGTGTTCGCCAACCGCGGAGAGGCGCGAATTCGCTGCAGCATCTCGATCCCATCCAGCTCTGGCATCTCCAGATCCGTCACCACGAGCTGGACCATCTCTGACTCAAGGACGCGCAGCGCTTCCAGCCCATTGGCGGACGTGAGGACGCGGTACCCCGCCGTCTCGAGCACCCGTCGGTGCAGCGCCCGTGACGTCACGGTGTCATCCACGACGAGAATGGTGACGGCATGGTCGCTCGTGGGCAGCGGCGCCGCGGCGGGAGCTGGCGCCCGGAGCACGCACTCGTCGTTGAGCACGAACGACATCCGTCCATTGCCCAGATCCGCCGCACCGGCAAGGTGCTCCAGCCCGGCGAGCTCCTCGGGCACGGGGCGCACGAGCGCGTCCTGCACCCCAAGGATTCGGTCGCACCTGACCCCAACCCGCTCACCGCCGGAGCCCTTCAACACCAGCACGGGGAACCCCTCCGAGGGGGCCTCCCAAGCGGGAAGTCCCAACGCCTGGGCGAGACTGACCAGGCGCACCTCGTGGCCCCCCACGCGCAACAGCGGCTGACCGCAGACGTGCTTCACCGCTGCGGCCGTGACCCTCAACGTCCGCTCCACCGACGCGACCCGCACGGCGATCCGCCGTCCGGCGGCATCCACGAGAAACACCTGCTCTGCCACCTGGGCCCTCGGCAGGATGAGAATGAACGCCGTGCCTACTCCCAAGGTGCTCTGGATCTCGAGCGTGCCTTGCAGCTGTCGTACGGTGTTGGCGACCACGTCCAGCCCCACTCCCCGGCCGCTCGTCTCGGTCACCGCCGCGGCGGTGGAGAAACCCGACCGAAGGAGGAGCGCCCGCACCTCGGACTCGGTGAGTGCTGCCGCGACGTCCGCGCTCACCAGCCCGCGGTTGATCGCCCGGGCGCGGACCGCGTCCAGGTTGATCCCCCGGCCATCGTCCCGGATCTCGAGCCGGATCCGATCTCCCGAGAGATACGCTTGGATGCTGAGCGTTCCGCTCTCCGACTTGCCTGTCCGCCGCCTCACGTCAGGCTCTTCGAGCCCGTGGTCCACCGCGTTTCGAAACAGATGGACGAGTGGATCCTTCAGCTCGTTGAACAGCCGCCGATCCACCTGCAGGTTCCCACCCGCCAGCTTGAAGGAGACCCGCTTGCCGACGCGCCGCGCGTGGGTGAGGACCCCCGGCCGGAGTCCTTCGAGCAGTGAATCCAGAGGAGCGAGCTGAACCGTTCGCAGGTCCCCGTCCAGCTCCTGGATGGAGGAGGAGAGCTGCTCCTCGTCTTCCTGCAGCCCCCGGCCAAGCCCCTCCAGGAGCCGCCGCAGCTCGCGGAGGCGCGGGTCCGCCGCTCCCTGCGAAAAGGCGTCCAGCTGCTTGAGCGCCGATGCCGTCACCTCTCGACGCCCGCCAAGCCTCCCCCGGAGCTGACGCAACCCGTTCACGCGCCGCTCGATCTCGCGCAGGTGCCGGTAGGAGACGCGCATGGACTCGTCAACGGATTCCGCGCCGCCCGCCGCGGAGACAGCAGCAGGCGCTGGCTGCGCCAAAGCGACGCCCACCGAAGGCGAAGGGTGTTTGCGCGGCGTCGTTCCCACCACCGATTGCAAGCGCTGGGCAAGCTCCTCCAGCCGCTGTCTCCCCGTGGGGGTCGCCATCCCTTCTCGTGCGAGCGCCTCGCCCCGACCGCGAAGGGCGTCCAGCGCTTCGAGCAGAGTGTCGACCTTCTCCCGCGCCGGCCGCTCGCCAGGAGCGTAATGGGCCGGCCCGAGCAGCTCCTCCATCCAGTGCGCCAGCCCGGCCATCTCCTCGAAGCCAAGGTTCGCGGCGGTGCCCTTGACGCTGTGGGCGTCGCGCAAGAATTTCTCGAGCTGGGCGTGCCCACCGGCCGGATCCGCGTCCAGCGACAGCAGCGCGTCGTTCATACGAACGAGCTGCTCGCTGAGCTCCCCGAAGAAGATGACGAGCACGTCGTCGATGGAGCTCACTTCAGGTCTTCTCCCGCCGAGGAGATGGGCGCAATCGCCCGTCCGCCAGCAGCGCCGGGACGTCGATGAGCTGGATGGTCTCCGTCTCGGTGACCATCGATCGCGAGAGCGCCCCCGCCGCCACCGGCGAAGGGACGATGCTCTCGCGAAAGAGGGCCTTCACGCCCAGGATGTGCTCGCTGGCCAAACCCAGCCTGGCGCCTCCGGCCTCGACCACCAGGACCGACTTCAAGTCCTGAATGCCGATCTTCGGCAGCTGGTACAGCACGCTGAGGTCGACGACGGTGACGAGGGCGGCGTCCACGCTCACCGCCCCCGCGATGTGAGCGGGCGCTCCCGGCACTTCCAAGAGCTCGCGCGCCCGGACTCCGAGGCGGACGAATCGCACCGCGGCGCCGAAGAGCTGCCCGCCATGCCTAAAGAGGACGAAGGATTCGGACGGCGCTTCGGCGACCCGCCGTCTACCCGAGAGCAGCTTGGCGCGCTCTCTGAGGAGCAGCTCCTCCTCCTGTTCTGAGCGGACGCGCCCCCTCATCGCCGTCCCCTCAGCACGTGCGTGGCGAGGCTCTGCACATGGCCCGCCGTCAATTTCTCTGCTCCGCCGGGCACGAAGGCGAACGCCGAGAGCCCCTGCACGCTGTCGATGGCCCGCTGCGCCCACTCGCGACAGGGCTGGTCCGCGCCCAGCGCCTCAAAGGAAAACGCCATGCCCAGCAGGCACAAGGGAAGGGCCCCGTTCACCGCGAGCGCTTCACCGAACGCCACCGCCGCTGCTTCGGGTGCGCCCTCTTCCAGGTGCCTCATCCCCCGCTGCTGGGCGTCGAGGCCAGTGGCGGGAGGAAGCCCGAGCGCCGGGAAGGCAACCCGCGGCTGCGGAGCCAGCGGCTGCGGCACCGGGGTGGCTGGGCCCGGAAACAGGGAAGCCACGCTCCTCGTTGCGGGAGATGTTGCCGCGCTCGGCGCCCCCCGTTGATAGAGGCCAATCCAACGGCTGTCGACGAGGGTCAGCGCCCGCGGGAGCAGCCCCTCCGCCTCGAGCGGACCGGTCACCAGGAGTCCACCGGGTCGGAGCGCGGCTGCGAGCCGGTTGAGCACGGCCGCCGCGCACTCGGGATCGAAGTAGACCAGCACATTCCGACAGACGATGAGAGAGAACTGGCCAGGCTCCAGGGACGCGTCGTCCACCAGGTTCAAACGATGAAAGGATACTGCCGTCCTGAGGTGCTCCGGGACGATCGCCTCGCCCGCTTCCGGCACCCACCATTCGAGGGCGTGGTGGCGCTCGGGCCCTCGGAGCGACACGGACGAGTAGCGCCCCGTACGGCCGTGCTCTAGAGCTGCCTCGTTGAGGTCGGTTCCCACGATGTGGACGTTGCCTCGCGGCCACGCGTCAAAGAGGAGCGCCGCGAGAGTGTAGGCCTCCTCACCCGTCGCGCAGCCAGCGCTCCACACCCGGAGCGGCTCTCGAGGATCGCCTTCAGTGACGCGCCTTACCGCTTCTCTGAGGACGGCGGCGTCCCGGTAGAAGTACGTCTCCCCGATCGAGGCGAGCTGCGCGAGCAACCGGCGCTCGGGACCGTCACTGAGTGAAGCGCCGCGCACCAGAGAGCCCACCTCGAAAGGGCGGCCGCTGGCGCGCGCCTCGATGCGCGCGCGCAGCTCCTCGTCCTTCTCCGGGGTGTTCTTCCAGCCGAACCACTCTTTGACCGGGAGCATTCAGCTCTCCCCCTCCAGGAGCTGCTTCGCCGCGAACCGGTTCAGGCTGCGCAGCAGCACGAGGCCGTCCACCACCGGGACCTTCCCGCCCACCGCTTTGACGAACCCACGCAACAGCTCACGGGTCGAGGGCTGAGAGGGCAAGTAGGCCGGCGGAGGGAGCTAGGCGGTGGCCAGACCCAGGACCCTGTCCACCGCCAGAGCGACGCGACCCGGCGTCGCGCGCAGGATGATCAGCGCCCGCGCAGAGGGGGCAAGCGCGGAGGGCGGGCACCCCAGACGCAGCCCCAGGTCCACCACCGGCACCGCCTCGCCGCCCAGATCAAACGCCCCCAGGCAGTGCGCTGGCGCGTCCGGGAGGGCGTCCAGCGCCACCATTCGCAGCGCTTCCTCCACCTGCTCCAGGGGGAGCCCCACCCGGAAGCGGTCCACCTGGACCAGGATGGTGCGAACAGGAGCTGTGGCGCTGGTGCGTGGCTCACTCATCGACTGGTCCCGTGAGCCGGTACTGCTGCACCAGCTCGATCATCCGCTGACTGTGGAGGTTGATCGCCTGCGAGGCTTGCCGCAGCTGGCCAATGCCCGCTGTCGCCTCGGCGGCGCCCAGCCCGATGTCTTGAATCGCCTGCCAGATCTGGTCGACGCCCACGCTCTGTTGGCTGGTGCTGCCGGCGATCTGCATCGCCGCGCTCGAAGAGTCGGAGATGGCCTGGGTGAGCTGGTGAATCGTCTGACCCGCGGCCTTGGCGAGCTCGACCCCCGAAGCCGCTTTGTGCCGCGCCTCCTCCACCACGGCGGTGGACTCGCGCGCCGCCTTCTCGACCTCTCCGAGGATGCTCTGCACCTGCGCCGTCGACTGCTGAGACCGCTCCGCGAGCGAGCGGACCTCATTCGCGACCACCCCGAAGCTGCGGCCGGCGTCGCCCGCGCGCGCCGCTTCGATGGCTGCATTGAGCGCGAGCATGTTCGACTGCTCGGCAAGCTCGTTGACGACGTCAATGATGTCCGCGATGGCCCGGCTCTGGTCGACCAAG
>JBQTKE010000442.1:0-7145 GCA_052386435.1 Myxococcaceae bacterium | reverse complement strand
AGGTCGGCGAGGCGAAGGGCGAGCGTCGGTTTCAATACGCGAACGACGGACTGGATGTCGCGGGCGCCGTGTATTTGATGCGACAAATCCCCTTCAAAGTGGATCAACCCGTCTGTTTTGACGTGTTCGGCATTCGTTCGCTGTGGCGCATGGTCGGCAAAGTGCAGACGCGAGAGCACGTGTCTCTGCCGGTGGGCGAGTTCGAAGCGTGGCACTTGGTGGGTGTGGCGACGCGGCTCGACAACCCCGCAATGCGCCGCGAGGTCCACGTCTGGATCTCCGACGATGCGCGACGGCTTCCGCTCGCTGCGATGGGTGCGATTGATCTCGGCGCAGTGCGGGCCACGCTCACTGGGTTCAGTCAGCCCGGGAAGGCGAGGGTGAAGGCCCAGGGCAAAGAATCGATTAAATGGTGAAAGAAACAACGGCCGGGCAGCGTTTTCGTCGACGTTTTTATCGCGGCGGGCGCGTTCTCGGCTTCCGTGCACGCTCCCGTTTGGCGGTGACGTCTTGCGTTGGTTTTGACCGTCTGGTCTGAAAATTGACCGGGTTCTTTAGGCCTGTAGCATTTGTCACATGCTCTCACTGGCGATGCGCAACGAGGTCGAGGCTCCCCGTCCGCAGGACGTTGTTCGCGAGGCCGTCTCCCGGTTGGAGAGCGTGCTTCCCCGACGCGAGGATTCACAGGTGCTGCTCGACTTCGTCGAAGACCATCTTCGCGAAGGGCTGGCTGTGATCGCTGACGTTGAGGCTCATTTCACGGACATTCTCGACACGCTCCGTGGCGGCCGGCCGCTCTCGCCCATCGCGCTGCTTGAAACAGGCGACGACGCGCGCGTGCTACAGCAACTTGAGATCCTTCATGCGGTCGCGACGCAGCTGAAACGTCGCCTGTCTCAAGCCGCGGGCCGGATCAAAGCAGCTCCGAATCGCTGACCTGCTCCCGAAAAATCATCCACGAAAACGGAGCCCGAGCCCGGCTTCACAACTCAGCCTCCATCACCTCACCGGCGCGAGTGAAGGCGCGGTGCTGGCAGGGAGTGCGTTCGCAGGAGAAATCCCAGTCGGCAGCGGCGTCGCCGCCGCAACGTTGGTGGGTGCCGGCGTGGCGGGCAGCGCCGTGACCTGCGAGCCGTTGTTCGCGATGGGCGTCAGCGGAGTCAACGGCGTGACCGCGGTCGACGGTTCTGCGACGGTGGAGGGGGTGCCGCTGCGCAGAACCTGAGGCGTCTGCGTAAACGCGGTGGGCAGCGTCTGTGGCGTCACGGGTTGAGCTGTGGGAGTATCCGCGGTGAGCACGTCGGGCGTTGCAGGAATGCCGGGGCTCACCAGCTCCGGACTCGACGGACGAACCGATGAGACCAGACCTGAGCTTCCACCGGTAGGGGGGAGCGTGGCGGGACCGGCGGAGGGCGTGACGCCTGGATTGCCTCCGATCGCAGGCAGGGTACCGGTGCCGGGCAACGTCGGCGTCGCTTGCGTGCTCGACGCAGGGGGCGTCGGGGGCACGTTGGACCCCAGAGGCAGAGGGGTCGCCGTCCCCGACGCGCTGGGCGCCGCGGCGGGGGTGGTCAACGTCCCTGGAAGCAGGGTCACCCCGGACATGGGCAGATAGGCCAAGGGCGAGGCGGTCACTGTGGGAGGAGCCAATCCGGAGCCTCCGGTGCCGCTCTCGGCGATGGTGAAGGTCGAGGGCCCTCCTGCGTAGGAAACAACCGGTGTTCCGGTATCGGGGACGTTGGGGACTTCGTTCAGCAGCGCCAGGCTCTGGCTGTCGTAGGAAATGCGAACGTCGTCGAACTCCACTTGCACAAAGCCTGTGGGTTCGGCAGCCACCGGCAGGTTCTCGGCGAGGATGTAGATCTCGCCGTCCCCTGCTCTGGCCTGCGGCAGCATTCGGTGCGTGCTGTCGTCCGAATGCGAGCCCCGATCCAGCGCGGCCGCGTGGATGAGGGCGCGATCGGTCAGTGTCTGCCCGTCCTTGATCACGCGGCCCACGCCCCAGACCGCGGCCATGGCGTGAACGGGCGTGGCGACGGCGAAGCCGAACCCGGTGGCCCCGTTGAGCCAGCGATCAAACATCACCCCGCCTTCGATGGGATGGCGTAGCCCTGCCCCGGCGGAGAGATCGGCGCGGGTGAATCCAATGCGATCGAGGTGAATTTCGTAGGACGCGCCGCCGACCGAGAGACGAGCGTAGAGCCGACCGGAGTCGCCGGACATCGCGGCGGCGCCTCGAACACGATCGGTGAGGTCTAAGCTCACCACGCCTCCGCCCTGAAGGAAGGTGTCGGAGTGGGGCAGCGACCCTTTCACCACGTACGCGGTGAGTCCCTGGTTGGAGGCGCTGACGGCGTGGGGTCGATCTAGCTGAGTGAGAAGCGTCAGCGCCAGACCGCTCAAGATCATCGTTGTGAACATCACTGCCTCCCGCCGCCGCTGCCACCGATGGCTCTAAGCGCCTGGACGCGGCCTAAACAAACTAAGCGTGGATTGTCGACGAGGCTTGAGTTCCACGCGATTGGCTAGTGACCAGGCATTCAGGCAAGCGTCGCGGATTTGCCCACCGAAGTGGCCTTGGGTGCCGGCAGCTTGCTCCGCATTGAGACCCACGTCCCCCCCCGCGACGACTGCGCCGACCCTCTGGGACACCAAAGACGCCTTCGGTCCAGGAACTGTTCCATGATCTCCAGGCTTACCTCGAAGGGGCTCGCGCCTTCGGTGCAGAAGCTCGGGCAGGGTAGAGCGGTAGGCGCCGACAAGATGCTGGCGTGGCTCCGCGAAGTCTATGGAAAGTCCGTCCGACTCAAGGACTATCGGGGCGCTGTTCAGCGACGGCAGCACCGTGGAGGTCGCTCTCTTCGGCGGTTCTTTCAACCCGCCACAAGTCGGCCATCTCTTGGCAGCGCACTACGTCCATGCCACCCAACCGGTCGATGAAGTCTGGTTGATGCCGGCCTTTAACCACGCGTTCAAGAAGAACCTGGTCCCCTTCGAACACCGCAAAGCGATGTGCGACATGATGCGAGAAGAAGCGAACGGCTGGCTGAAGGTATCCGGCATTGAAGCCCAGCTGGGCGGTGAAGGCCGCACGGTCGACACCCTTGAGGCGTTGGGTCGCCGATACCCCAACCACCACTTCTCATTGGTGATCGGCGCCGACATCGTCGAGGAGCTTCCCAAGTGGAAAAACTTCGCCCGCATCCAGGAACTGGTGAAGGTGATCGTGCTCAATCGTCCCGGTTACCGAGTGACCGACGGCATCGACTCACCATTGTCCGTAGAGGTCTCCTCCACAGAAGCGCGGCGTCGCCTTGCCAAAGGAGAATCCGCGACAGAACTCGTTCCCCGGCGGGTGCTGGAGTACGCGAAGCAGCACAGCCTCTACGAATAAGTCTTCATTGGCAGTGCGCCTCACCTGGCTTAACCGCTCTCTACCTCCATGATGGGCACGCCAGCAAAAAGGGGCGCGAACGTGGCCCACCTTTGGCTTAACCGGGCCGCGGCGAAATTAGATGAGACCGCGCGCGCGGCGGATCTGCTCGACCGTCTTGTTATATTCGATGTCGAAAGCCGAGGTCCCCTCTTGCAGGTGCTTGAGGCGGGACCGCGCTTCCTTGTCGATCTCATCGTCGATGTCGAGGTGCTTCTTCATGATCACGAAGATCTTCTGACGGAGGACATTGTCCGCGGCGAAGACCTCTTCCACGTTCCGGCTGATCAGCAGGAACTCGATCATCTGGTTGATGGCGTACTCGATGCCTTCATCGCCCATCTTGAAGCCGCGGACATCCGCCATCTCGCGTTTGACCTGGTTGAACTTGCTGTGGTCGTAGCCGCGGCGTTCCAGCGCCTCGCGCGTGGCCTGATTCACGCGCTCTTCATTGGCGAGGTACTCACGCATGATGGCCGACATGTCCATCTCGGCATCGGCGATCCGCAGGGTCTCGACCTCGACGTCGCCGTCCTGCATCAGCTTCTGGATGCACTCCCGCGAAATGATCGGAATCACCTTCGGATAGAGCCTCATAGTCACTCCCTCTCGCCCGTTTTTCTGATTGCGCGAACCGCGTTGAACGATCGCGAATTGACGTTCGCGAATTGACGTTCGCTATAAATCACGGCTGTGCCCGCTCTCCAACGAAAAATCCGGGCGAGACGATCGGATTTTTTTGTGCGAACCGTCCTACAAAGAGGGGAAATCTATTCACTGACCTTCCGCGGGGGAGCCCTCCGGCGTGGCGATTTTCGCATCCTGAAGCGACGCCTCTCGAACCGCATCCGCCTCGCCCTCGCTCTCTTCTTCCGTCTCACCGCCGTGTAGGTGGGCGTGAATCCGTTCGGCCACCGCGGGGCCAAGTCCTTCTACGTCCGCCAACTCTTCGATGGTCGCGTCACGAACCCGCTTGAGTGAGCCGAAGTGGCGTAGCAGCGCCTTTTTCCGTCCTTCACCAACGCCGGGGACGTCCTCCAGGACGGATTTGAAGTTGCGACGCCGCATCAGCTTCTGTTGGAAGGTGATCGCAAACCTGTGCGCCTCATCGCGGATGCGCGTGAGCAGGAACATCTCCGCCGAATTCTGTGCGAGGACAATGGGGTCCTTCCGATTCAAGAGGAACACGCGCTCCGGGCTGCGATCACTCCCAGCGTCGCGATCCGGGACATCCAAGTCGCGGCTCTTGGCCAGCGAAACGATGTCCACCCCTTCCACACCCAGATCCTTCATCGCCGCATGCGCCGACGCGAGCTGGCCCTTGCCGCCGTCGATCACGATGAGGTTGGGGAGATCCTTCTCCGCCAGCCCGCGCTTGAGCCGTCGCGTGATCACCTCATGCATGCTGGCGAAGTCATCCTGCGAGGTGACGCTATTTATCTTGAAGCGACGGTAGCGCGGTCTGTCAGTCTCGCCCTCGGTGACCGCGACTTGCGAGGCGACAATCGTCGCGCCCTGAAAGTGGGAGATGTCGTAGCACTCCATCCGCTTGGGGAGCTGGGTGAGGTGCAGCTTGTCGCGCAGCCGCTCGAGAATGGCCGATGTCTCATCCTTGCTGCGCCTGCGCTCCTGAAACGACTGCTCCGCGTTCTTGGCGGCCATTCGGACCAGATCCAACTTCTCGCCGCGCTTCGGGACGACGACGCGAACCTTCTCACCCTTGCGCTCGCCCAGCAGCTCCGCCAGAGCGTCCGCGCCGTCCAGCTCCAGCGGCAGCACGACCTCCTTGGGCACGAAGTTGTCATGGTCGGAATAGAGGTTCACGAACGACGCGAGCAGCTCCGCGTCCGGAAACTCCTGCCCGCTGAACGGAAAGCCCTGGCCGCCGGTGACGCGCCCCTGCCGAATGTAGAGCGCGTAGATGAGCAGCCGATCCGCTTCACGGAAGAACCCGAAGACGTCCTGATCAATCGCCTCCGTGACCGCGATCTTCTGCCGCTCCAAGCTCCGCTCAATCGCAAAGAGCTGATCGCGAACCCGCGCTGCCTCTTCAAAGCGCAGCTCCGCGGCAGCGCCCTTCATCCGCGCGCGCAAACCTTCCGTGAGCTCGGTGGCCTTACCTTCCAGGAACAGAATCACGTCGTCGACACCGCGGTGATACGTCTCCGGCGAAATCGGCTCCACGCACGGCGCCGGACAGCGGCCGATCTGAAAGAGCAGACAGGGACGCCGCCGGTTCTCCAGCACGTGATCCGAACAGGTGCGGAGCTGAAAGTAGCGGTTGATGATTCGCAGCGTCTCGCGAATGGAGCTGGCGGATGAATATGGCCCAAAGTACCGCGCGCCATCCTTCCTGAAGCGACGCACCACTTCGATGCGCGGATACGGGTGCGCGACCTCCAGCCGCAGGCAAATGAAGTTCTTGTCGTCGCGCAGCTGAACATTGAAGCGCGGCTTGTGCTTCTTGATCAGCTCGTTCTCGAGCAGCAGCGCTTCCTTCTCGCTGGAGACGATGATCGTCTCAATGTCGCCGAGCAGGTGCTCGAGCAGCGACACGAACGCCCGAATATCTGAAGTACCCCTGTTGAAGTACGAACGAACCCGGTTGCGCAGGTTGACCGCTTTACCGACGTAGACCACCTCGCCCTGGCGGTCCTTCATCACATAGACGCCGGGATCGGTGGGAAGCGAGTCGAGCTTTTCCTGCAGCGTCGCGTCCATGGTCACTTCTTCTTGAACTTGGACGGTGGACCTTTGCGAATGCGCGACTTCTCTTCCTTCTTCGGCCCCTGTGCGACGAGCGCACGCTGCGGCGGCTTCACGCCAATGTCCATCTCCTTGAGCACCACGATCCGATCGCGCAGCTCGGCGGCCTTCTCGAACTCCAGCTCGTCAGCGGCAGCCGCCATGTCCTTGTTCATCTGCTTCATCAGCTTCTGAATCTCTTCCTTGCTGAGCAGCTCACTCTGCCCTTCCGCCGCCCTTGGCAGCGAATAGGCGTCCTGCGAATAGAGCGTCTGCGACAGATCGAGGATGTTCTTCTTCACCGCGCGGGGGGTGATTCCGTGGTCCTCGTTGTATTTCTTTTGAACCGCGCGCCGCCGGTCGGTCTCGTCGAGCGCCAGCTTCATCGAATCCGTGATCGAATCCGAATACATGATCACCCGACCACTGAGGTGACGCGCCGCGCGGCCAATGGTCTGGATCAACGAGACATGTGACCGAAGGAAACCTTCCTTGTCCGCGTCTAGGATCCCGACCAACGAGACCTCGGGAATGTCCAAACCTTCGCGCAGCAGGTTGATGCCGACCAGGACGTCGAACTCGCCCCGGCGCAGGTCACGAATGATCGCCGAGCGCTCGATCGTATCGATGTCCGAGTGCAGGTAGCGAACCTTCACCCCCACGTCGGTGTAGTACTCGGTGAGATCCTCGGCCATGCGCTTGGTGAGCGTGGTGACCAGGACGCGTTCCTTGAGGGCCGCGCGCTTGCGAATCTCCTCGAGGAGATCGTCGACCTGGTTGGAGACGGGACGAACCTCGACCTCCGGATCCGTAAGCCCTGTCGGCCGAATGATCTGTTCCACCACCACGCCGTGCGCTTTGTGCAGCTCCCACACGGCAGGGGTCGCGGAGACGTAGACCGCCAGCGACACCAGCTTTTCGAACTCGTTGAACTAGAGCGGCCGGTTGTCGATCGCGGACTCCAACC
>JBQTKE010000441.1:0-9056 GCA_052386435.1 Myxococcaceae bacterium | reverse complement strand
ACCGCGTCGTCGAAGCGGTCCATGCGGTAGTAGGTCCAACCCAGCTTGTAGAGCGCCTTGTCAAAGAGCGGGTGGGTCTGGTCCTGCGTCGCCGCTTCGTACGCGCGCGCGGCTTCGGTCAGCGCGTTCGGATCGTTGAACGCGTCAAAGTAGTACTCGCCAATGCGCACCCAGGCTTCGACGGCGAACTTGCTCTTAGGGTAGGTGGCGATGAGCTGCTGATAGGCCTCGCGGCCCTTGTCGAACTCGTTCTGCTTCTCCAGGCAGTAGCCCAGCAAGTAGTACGCGCCGTCGTTGAGGCGGTAGCGCGGGAACTGGGAGATGAGCTTTCGGTAGAGCACGATGCTCTTGCTGAAGTCGACCGCGGGCTCAGGAGGGGGCTGCGCGTTCGAGTCGGGGTCGACGCCCTTCAGCTTCTCCTCGTACTCGCGCATTGCCACGATGTGGTCGTCGCTGGAGCGCTCGTAGAAGAGCTCGGCCAGGCGGAACATCACGTCCGGCGTGTACTTGGGATCGTTCGGATAGCGCTGGAGGAACTCCTCGAACTGGGCGATCGCGTCCAGGCGTTCCTTGCGCTCGATGACTTCGAGATCGCGAATCGCCTTCTCGTAGCTGTCGGCCAACCCGTTGCGCTTCTCCTCATACTTCTTCTCCACCAGCAGCTGCACTTCGCGCTGGAAGTCTTTTGATTCGTTCTCGTACGTCTCCAGCGCGCGGGAGAGCTCTTCGAGCTGCTGCTCCTCTTCGGGCGTGTGGCCCATGTGCTCGAGGAAGCGGGTCTTCGCCGCCGCCTGCTTGGGCACCACGTCCGTCTTCGCCTCTTCGCCCGCGCTCGCCGTCGGAGCGGGTGCATCTGGCGGCGGCGGCTTGTTCTCGCCGGGAGGAGCAGCAGGCGGTGGCTTCGCGGCGGGCTTGGCCTTCGACGCCTTGGCCTGAGTGGCGGCGGCCTTCGGCTTCTTCGCGGCGAGCGCAGGCGCGGCGAGACCCATGACGCCCACGGCGAGGCACGTCAGGCGGAGCGTGTGGAGAACGGAGCGCATCTATTCCACGTCCTTGAGCACCTCGCGGAACTCCTCATCCAGAGCCCGGAGGTCGTGATCTTTCTGCGTGGAGAGCTTCTGAATCTCAGCCGTCTTGTCCTGCTTGCGGGTGAACGACACATCGACGACGCCCACGTCCGCCTTGAGCACCAGCTCGTAGAACTGCTGGCGCACCCGCTTGAAGCTGTCGAAGGCGATTCGCCCGACGAGGTTGCCCGCGCTCCCGGAGACCTGACCGACCTCCGCGCCGTACTTGGCGAGCAGTGCGCGCTCCGCGGTCACCGTGTCGCGAATGAGCTTTCCGCGACGGGTGAGCTGTTCACGCAGCACCGCTTTCGCGGTGGCCACACGTTGTCGAAGCTGAACGCTGCGTCCGCGAATCTCATGGGCGCGTGCAATCACCCGCTGCGCGTCCGCGCCCAGTCCACTCTCCGCCGCGGCGATCAGCTCGTGCTCGCGTTTGAGGTGCGCTTCGAACTGATCGCGCAGCTCGGACTCGCCGGCGATGGTCGCATCTGACGAAGCGCGTTCCACAGCGAGCGCTCGGCGCAGCACGTCCAGATCGTCTTGCAGCGAGGAGAGCCCATCCACCTCCAGCTTGAGCCGCTGCGCGAACTCCTTCTCCTCTTCCGCGGTGTTCTTGCGCTGCGGCTTGGTGTCACCCAGCCACTTTTCCACGGCGGTGACGATCGCCTTCATGCTCTGAATTTCGTAGCCGAGCTTGAACGCGTCCTTGTCCACCCCGTCTACCCTGCCGCGCATCCGGTCGCGCCGAGCCTGAACCTCTTCCGAGGTGGTGGGCAGCGTGGCCACGCGCTCGCGCAGGGCGTTGGTCGCGGCTTGCAAGCGCTCCAGCTCCTTGAGCTGCCCTTCGGCGAGAACGCTCCGAATGAGGCGCCCTTCAATTCGCACCAGGGCCTGCTCCTGTTGCGCGATCGCCGAGTCCACGGCATCCGCGCGGGTGTAGCCCTCCTGAATCGCCGGGAACGCCTCCAGCCCGCGTTCATCGATCGCTTTGAGCAGGTTGTTGGCGATCTCTTCCGCCTCGGTCACCCCGCGCCGACCTTTTTCGAGATCGCCGACGATGCGCAGCGCATCCGCGACCTCGCGTTGGGCGGTGGCCCACTTGTGAGCGACCGGCGGCAACAGCGACGTCGCGTCCAGGCTCCGAGTGTTTCGCGCGAGCAGGTTGTCGAAGTACGCGACCGGGTCTTTGTTGACAGTGAGGAGCGCGTCCAATTCGTCGCGCACCGGCGCGTAAGTATTAATGACGGAGGTGTACGTCTCCGTGGCGTCGTTGTAGCGCTGCAGCTTGAGCTGAAGGTGCCCTTGAAGAATCTGCGCTTCCGGCGCGAGCGTGGAGTCGGGGGCGACGAGCAGAAGAATGTCGGTGGCGTTCTTCGCCTTCTCGAATTGGTCCCGCTTCACCTGAACCCAGGCGATTTCATAGAGCGAGTCGACGAAGTGCTCGCTCTCCCGAGGAATCTCCTGATACCGATCCAACGCCTGTGTGAAGTAGCTGTCGCGCAGCTCCGGCCGCAGCCCCTCCTCTCCGCCCAGCTCATAGAAGACGCGGCCCATCGAGAGATTGGCGAGCTCCTTGAGTCGGTTGGTCTTCTCGTTGCTGTCCACGTCGGTCACGACGCGTTTGAAGAGGTCCAACGCGCGGGTGAAGTGATCCGCTCGGGCGGAGGGTTCCAGCTCCGCGCGCTGGACTTCGGCCACGCCCAAGAAGTACTGCGCCTGAAGCCGGTACGCGCCGGGTTCTCCAGCGAGCTTCGCGAAGACCACGTCGGAACGCGCCAGCCGCTCGTCGCGGGAGATGTCCTGACGCTTGAAGAGCCACTTTCCGTAGACGTAGGCCAGCTCCGGAGGGAGCTCTCCGTTGGGTGAGCCGGCGCGGGCCTTCGAAATGTAGTCCTCAATCCCTTCGAACTCGTTGAGGCGGCCCGATACTTCCAGATAGCGGGCGAGGGCAGGGCGCGCCCACTTCGACTGCGGCGTGTTGATCAGCTCGCGAAGGTACACCTTGGTGCCGATGAAGTTCTGCTGCTGAAAGAGCGAGTCGGCGAGGAACCAGAGCGCATCTGGATAGCGCGGCGAGCCTTTGAAGCGGTTGTCTTGAACGAGGTCGTAAAAGAGGACGGATGCGGGCGCGAACTCGCCCAGCAGGTGGTGGATTTCTCCCGCAGAGAAGCGACGGAGCAGCGCCTCGTCAGCGGAAGGTTCAGGGCGTTCGGTGTACTGCGTCTCCACCACGCGCAGGTTGTCTTCCGCGTTCTTAAGCTGCCCAGCGACTTGTTCCACACCTGCGGCCAGCTCTACGGCGGAAGCGTTTTCGTACTGTGCAAAGGAGGCGAGCGGCGCGCACGCCAATACGCTGAGGGCCAGGCCCCGTGCGCGTCTGCGGCTGCAAACGAAGGAGCGGATCACTCTTTCCTCTAGCGCTTGTCGGTGGAAGTCGCGGCCCGGCTGGGTTTCATCGCGCCGTCTTTCGCGGTCTCGATGTCGTAGCGGACCGCCGGACGATCTTTGAGATCCGTGGTGATGCCGCCCTTCTCGTAGCCCACGATCTTCACGGTGGTGACCTTGGAGGCTTCCGCGTTGAACGTGTAGCTGGAGGAGACCTTGAACTTGTAGCCTTCGAGGTAGCTGAAAACGCCGAAGCCGTGGCCTCGGTAGACCAACCGGACCGCGATCTGGTGCTGACCGGGGACGATGCGGCCGTTGAAGATCTCGAACTCTTCCCGCTTGTCCAAGTCTCCGTTCACGTCGACCTTGGTGTAGATGGGCGCGCCGTCGAGCGCGTACGCGACGGATTCGAGCACGAACGAGGAGCCCATCTCGTTCTTGTGGAAGAGCACCGCGCGGGCGCCGGACGAGAGATCTCCGCCGAGCACCGTCTCCTGCAGTAGCAGCAAGCGTGCCTTGGTGCGGAAGATCTTCTCCTTGAGATCAATGACCTGCTCTTCGAGCGTCTTCACGCGGGTGTTGAACGCTTCGTCCGCGGTCTGCGGCGGCGACGCGGTGAGCGTGGTCTGCGCCTGCTGTTGCTGCGCAGGTGGAGACGGTTGCGCAGGTGGTGGAGGCGTCTGCGCGTTTGACTCCTGCGCAGGCACTTTGGTGGGCGGAGCTTCCGCGGGTGGCGGCGCTCCGTTCTCCGGCTGCGCGAACGCATGCGGAGCCACGCAGAGGGTGGCGACAATAAGAGCTGCGTACGTCCAGAAGCGCGATTGGAAGGTCATTGGAATCTGCGCGACGACGGCCAGCGATGTTTTTTTGATCTACGTACGGCGGTGCTGCGTTCTCTTTAGCCGCCTTTGCGAAGCTCGGTCAGCACCAGCTTGGCTACGGCTTTCAGCGTGTCGAACACCCCGACGCCGGTGGGCGCGACCGCTTGGTATTCGGGGATGTTTCGCGGGTTGAGGACCTTGCGCATCTCTTCGAGAGAGACCGCGTTCGGCAGGTCGCGTTTGTTGTACTGCATGACCGCTGGAATCTTGTTGAGGTCGTAGCCCTGCTCGTTGAGGTTCACGCGGAGGTTTTCGAACGATTCCATGTTCGCCTCCATGCGTTCGACTTGTGAGTCGGCGACGAAGACCACGCCGTCCACGCCCTTGAGAATCAACTTTCGGGAAGCGTCGTAGAAGACCTGGCCCGGCACTGTATAGAGGTGGAAGCGCGTCTTGAAACCGCGGATCTCACCCAGGCTCAGCGGGAGGAAGTCGAAGAAGAGCGTGCGGTCCGTCTCCGTGGAGAGGGAGATTAGCTTGCCCTTCGTCTCAGCGTTGGTCTTGTTGTAGATGTACTGAAGGTTCGTCGTCTTCCCGCACAGACCCGGGCCGTAATAGACGATCTTGCAGTTGATCTCGCGGGATGAGTAGTTGATGAAGGACATGGCTTCCCGAGTTACTCGCTAAAAAGGTTGTCGATGTCGTCGTCAGAGATCTCGGCAAACGGTGAACCAACGCCGGGACCGTCCGTCTTCTTGACCAACGACTCGAAGATCTTCGTGAGCTCATCCGAGGCCTTCTTGATGCGAAGGCGAACCAGACCCAGGCTGGTGCGGTTGTCGAAGATCACCACGAGGACCACGCGGCTTCCCACGATGGTCATGTACAGCGAGTCTTTCGCTCCCTCGTGAAACTGATTGGGGAACTCGTTTTCACCAATCAGTTTGGCGAGACCTCCCATCGCCGCGACGTTGCCCGCTGTCAGTGACGCGAGCGACGTGGTGTCGATGTTCTGGGTCTGGCCGGCAGCAGCAATCAGCTGGCCATTCTTATCGACGAGGAAGACGACCTTGGCGTTCGCGTCCTTCGTGAGGCGATCGCAGATCGCGTTGATCTTCGCGAACTCCTCTTCGTACATCACCAATTGCTGGCCCATCGGCGTGAACACTCCCCTCCGCTGATGACTCTTGACGCCGCCGCGATGATCTTTTTTCGGAAGTGAAATCCGAGGGTTAGATCACCCTCGAACCCGAGGATTTCTAGCAGACGCGTTCTGCTCCCGCAAGAACGAGGAAAGACACCTCTGTGGTCGGGCACGCACGTGGTGGGTGAAAGGCGGCTCGGCACTTCTCTAGGAGCATCGATCTGAACTCCCTTATACTCAACGCCGCTTGGCACTCCACTCTGCTACGAGACGTTGGCCGGTTGCTCTCCTGCTCGCCGCTTTTCTCATTGGGGACACTGCGTTTGCGCAGTCCACCGATGCGAGCGTCGATGCCACCACGCCTGAGCCAGTTGGACCCAAAGCGGTCGGGCCGCTGCTCACAGGGCGCCTTCGCTACGGGGTGACTCACCGTCGCGGCGACGTCGCGGACTTGGGACGAGGCCTCTATTACACGGGCATCACCCCCAATGACTTCGCGCTCTCCGGCTCTTACTTCGGTAAGGGCTACTTCGGTGGGGCGCTCTGGCTTCAGCGAGAAGGGTTCTCGTTGAACGATCCCGCCGCCGCGCTGCGGGTGACGTCGGGCGCTCTCATTCGCGGCGCGATTGGACCCTCCGGACGTATTTCGTTTGGAAACTTCCTGGGCGAGCTGGTCGTGGGTTACGGCTTTCAGCAGCTGCCGCTGGTGACGTCGACGAATGCTCCCAGCCTGAGCGGCCCTGCGTCGCGCCACAGCCTGATGTTGGCGTCGCGTCTTCAATACGAATTGCCGGCAGGCTTCCACGTGGAAGCGCGCGGCGAGCTGCCCATCGCGCTGGCGACGATGGTGCCGGGCGGCCGCGGAACCAGCAGTGGCTTCGGCGTGGGCGGAGGCGTGGGCTACGAGATCATGGAGATCGATCGCACCCGCCTGACCGCGATCGCGGACTACCAATTCGTGCACGACTATGTGTCGAGCACCGTAACGACGGAGGCGTCGACGCAGACGCTTTCGCGCTTCGGTCTCTCGCTCCAAGTGACGTTGGTGGATCGTTCGCGTCCTCCTAAGCCGAAGTTCGGTGGCCTTCTGGTCAAGGTGTTCGACGAAGCCACGGGCAGCGAGATCCCCGGCGTCTACGTTCAGATTGAAGTCGACGGAAAGCCGAAGGCCCTCACTGAAGCGCAGGGTGGCCAGTTCACCACCAGCGGGTTGGCGCCCGGTCAGTACGTGGCGCGCGCGGGTGCCGCGGGCTACCTCCAAGGTGAAGTCACCGCGTCGGTCATCGCCGGCCGAAACGAGTCCGCCCAGCTCACTCTTAAGAAGGAGCCGCCCAAGGTGGGTGGCCTGACGGTGAGCGTGCTCGACAAGACCACCGGATCCGCGTTGGTCGGCGCCACGGTGAAGGTGCGTGGCGAGGAGTACCTCACCAACCCCACGGGCCAGGTGACGCTGGTCGAGCTGCCGCCTGGACCTATTGAGATCGAAGTCATTGCCAAGGAGTTTCGTCCGGCGAAGGAAGTCGCTTCCGTCGTCGTGGGCAGGGTGGCAGAGGTCCCGGTGGCGCTCAACCGCGCCGTGAAACCCGTGCCCGCGACCATCACTGGCATCGTCCGCAGCACCCGGGGGGGCAAGCCCGTGGCAGCCGAGCTGGAAATTCCCGAAGCCAAGGTGAAGACGCGCGCGGCTGGCGCGGGCTCGTTCTCGATTCGGTTGCCTGGTGGCACATACCGGGTCATCATCTCGGCCGACGGTTACATCACGCAGAACAAGAGCGTCACCGTACGTGACGGCGACCAAGCCATCTTCAACGTCGACCTGTACCCGACCCGGTAAATGTCTCGACGACGCTTCCACGTGAAGCATTTGTTGCTGCCACTGCTCGCCGCCGCGGTGCTGGTGGCTTGTCCAGAGGACGAGCCCAAGGCAATGGACGCGGGCCTTTCGCCGTCCGCGCACTTGGAGAAGGTCTCCGGAAAAGTGACGCTGGAGCGCAGGGGCGTCTCTGAGCCTGCGCAGCTGGGCTACCTCTTTAGTGGTGATGCGCTGGAGACGGGTTCAGACGGGTCCGCCGTCATCCGGTTTGGCGGTGGTCGCCGCGTCGAAGTGGGCCCGGACGCGCGCTTGGTGATCACGCAGAACGAAGGCGGAATCGTGTTGGAGGTGGCGCGTGGTCTCGTGCTGAGCCGCGTCCCCATGGAGGGCGAGGGCAGCGAGGGCGCCGACATTGCCCTCACCATCGTGACGCCGTTCGGTGTGACCCGCGTGGGCGCGATGGAGAACTCCGTCGAGATCGACGTCGGAGCGGATGAGGCGAAGCTGCGGGTGCTGGCAGGCAGCGTGGAGATCGTCTCGCGCGGCGGCCAGTCGACGAACCTTGCCGCGGGCGGCGGCGCCAAGCTCGGCCTGAGCGAAGTGATCATCGACGGTCAGAAGAAGACGCTGCAGCTCACCCCAATGCCCATCGACGTCGTCTCCATGTCGGGCCGCGCGGAGGTGAAGCGCAAGGGGAAGAAGGGTTGGGAGTCCGTCGGCAAGAAAGGCTTCGTCGCCTCTGAAGGAGACTCGGTGCGCGGGAAAGAGGGCCGCACCGTGCTGCGCCCCCATGACGGCCATGCCGAGCTGTCCCTGTCGAAGGGAACCGAGCTCACCTTCGGCGAGAGCGGTTGCGCGCCAGAGCTTGAAGAGACGAAACTCCAGCTCGGGAAGGGGGCGCTGGAGTTGGACTTGAAGAAGGGCCGCAAGTCGCGCGTGGGCGTGGGCGACCTGAGCATGGAGAGTGATCTCGGCGGCCGTTTCACCGTGGTGAAGACCGCGGATGGCTACGAGCTGTCCGCCAAGGCGGGCGACCTGACCACCAAGTTCAAGGACAAGGACCACACCATTCGTGCCGGTGAGCGGGCGCTCTTCAGTCCCAACAAGGACGTTCAGACCTCGCCGCTGTCCAGCACGGGTCTGCTCTTGCCTTCGCGCAACAACACGCTCGTCTACTCCGCGCCGCCAGACCTGCTCCTGCTGACGTGGGACGGGCCGGACCAGGATTACCAAGTCGAGGTGGCAGCGGACTCTGAGTACAAGCAGATGCTGGTTCACGGCGTCGTGCACGCGAATCAAGTTCACGTCGCGCCCCCCGCGCGCGGTTCGCTCTACTGGCGGGTGAAGGACGCGGACGGCAAGGCGGACGTCGCCAAGGGCAGCGCGCAGTTCAAGCCCGAATCCCAGAACATGGACCTGACCCGCAACCGCAACGAAGTCTTCGACGGTTCTGAGAAGACGGTCATCTACTTCCAAGATGAGGACAAGCCGCCCGCGGTGACCTTCATCTGCCGGCCGAACCAAGGCGCGGTGAAGTTTGTGCTGTCGGTGCGTAAGGCGGCCTCGCTGAGTGAAGTCTTCGTCTCGCAGACAGCCACGTCGGAGAAGATTCAGCTGGAAGGTGGGAAGCTGTCCGAGGGCGCTTACTTCTGGGAATTGGCGCAGTTCAACGCCCAAGGTGAGCAGACCAATCCGGGCAAGATGAACCAGCTCGAGCTCACCTACGACAACTCAGTTCCATCGATCCTCGTGCAGACCCCGAAGAACGGAGATGTGGTCCGGGGTGCTACGGTGGCGGTGGCGGGAGTCGCCCCGGTAGGCACCAA
>JBQTKE010000440.1:0-3572 GCA_052386435.1 Myxococcaceae bacterium | reverse complement strand
GCTTCAACGGCGGCAAAGCCATGGGCGGGAAAGTATGTCACCGCCGCGCGCATGGCCAGCGCTTGGCCACGCACCTCTCACTCCACTTCAAAGAACTTGTCGGTGTACAGGTAGTTCATGACCAACGCGGTGACGAGCGAGGTGAGCCGCGTGAGGTACTCGCGGGTCTTGTCGAGGTGCACGGAGAGTCCAAGCGCGCCAGTTCGCTCCAGGAGGTGATCCACCACGGAGCGAACGACCGCGCGTCCCACACCGGAGTACTGGGTGACGGCCTGAATCAAGGACTGACGTTCGGCGCGAATCAGAGTCTCGGCACGAGCAGGCGCGGAGGACGGGGATTCGAAGAGGTTGATCAGATCCTCATCCAGGTGCTGACCCAGTTGCACGTCCACCTTCTCCGCCAGATCGCGCTGACGGTAATGGTCGAGCACCGTCTCTTCCATCTCTTCCACGTCGAGGTCGCGCTCGATCAACTTCACCGAAGGTTCGGTCCGACCGGAGCTTTGGGCGATCTGATCCACGTACTGGAGCTTCTTGAGCGCGCCCCAACCGGCGTAGCGCTTGGCCCAATCAGAGCCAGGCGTCAGCCAGACCGCGAACGTCTCCGCGAAGTCCTCGTCCGGGTGCTTCTGCGCGTACCAGCCGGAGATGTGGACGACGTACTTGCGGGAGAACGGCTTGGCCTTGAAGTCTTCGCGGTACGGCTTCGCATAATCGCCGAACAGCTTCCGCCACTCTTCCGTCTCGTAGAGCCTGTAGGCGTAGTTCAAGCAGTGACCCACCTCATGACGGAGGTACATCATGATGTCTCGTTCCGTCTCCGCCCCGGCGCCGAGTTCGGCTTCAATGGAGTGAAGGTTGGGGTCCGCCAAGTAGAAGGGGATGCCGATGACGGGAACGCCCGAAGGACATCCCCATTGATCGGAGAGGTAGCACTCAGGGCGAAGCGAGATCCCTTTCGCTTCGAGCTCGCTGTAGAGTTGGTGGATGTACTTCTCGAGTGGTGTTCCGGCCAGGTGAAGGCGGAGATCCTTGATCCGCGCTTGGAGCAGGGCACGTCGGTCCGGACTGATGCCGGATTCCGGGAGCTCCCGAACCTCGGGGCCGGTCTTTTCGCGAAAGCTGACGATGGCGGCGGCGGGCATCATGGTGAGGTGGCGCGGTACTCTAACTAAGAACTCAGGCCCGCGATTGCTATCGCTGACTGATTGTTTCAAACGGCTTAAATCACTAACGAATGTCGTGGTTGCCGGCCACTTTTGGCTGAATGAATGGGCCCTCCTGAGAGGGGCCTACTCGAGCGAAGTCAGGGACTTACGACGTGGTGTCCAAAAGTCCTACTCAAACACCGGGATGTCGATGTCGGACTTCTTTTTGATGCCGGCGGGCTTGTCGGGACCCTTCTCCGCGCGTGTTTTCTCGCGAGGTGGCGGCGAGACCTTCGCGGCGGCAACGGGATCCAACTTGATCTCCGCGCGGGTGCGCTCGTCGCTGAGGTTCCGGAATTCGAACAACTGCTGCACCGGGTTGTAACCGGGGAGCTTGAAGGTGAAGCGGTGCTCACGCTCGCGGTCCAGGCTCAGGGTCACAGGTGTCTGGCCCACTTGGCGCTGACCTTCGTACACGGTGGCACCGGGCGGCACGCTGTTGAGCTCGAGTTTGATCGGCGGCGGACGAACGCGCGGCGGCGGGCCAACGGGCGTCTCGTTGGCGAGCCGGATGTGGGGCTGTGACTTTGGCAAGAACACGACGGTGATCCCCGCGATCGCGATCAGCACGCTGGCGCCAATGCTGGCGCGCTTGGTCCAAGAAGGGGTGCGGGGTGGAAGCAGGGGCGCGATGGCCTGCCGCTCTCCCGAGAGCTCCACTCCCGCTGGGATGGGGGCGCGCGATGCGCCGCGTCTTTGGCTGGGTGCGCGCTTGATGCCTGAAGGCGTGCCCGCATCGCGTTGCGCGGCAGGAGCGGCGTTGTTGGGAACGGCGTCGAGCTGCGCGTCGCTCAAACCCTCCAACGCCGCGAACAGCTCGTTCACGAACTGCGCGGCGTCCTGGTGACGGTCTTCCTTTTCGCGAGAGAGCGCCTTGCGGAAGAACCCATCCAATGCAGGAGGAACGGCGGCCCCCATGCGGTGGGTGCTGACGGGAGGAACGACCTCGGTCAGAGCGGCCTTGAGCGCCTTCCGCACCGTGTTGGCGCCGAAAGGTGAGGTGCCGGTGAGGCAGTAATAGAACACGCCAGCCAGCGAGTAGAGGTCGGAGCGGCGATCCACGGCCTCGCCACCCGCCTGTTCGGGCGGCATGTATTGCGGCGTGCCCAGGACTTGGCCAGTGGAGGTGAGCTGGTCTTCTTCGTCCTGCTCGGCGGCTTTGACCAGGCCGAAGTCAAGGACCTTGACGAAGTCCGCGCCGTCCAACCGTTGCACCATGATGTTGTGCGGCTTGAGGTCGCGGTGAATCGCGCCTTTCTCATGAGCGTGCGCCAACCCGCGCGCGGACTGCTCGATTAATTCTGAGGCGCGGCGCAGCGACATCGGACCGTCGCGCTTGACGATCTGCTTGAGGCTCTCGCCGGCCAGGTACTCCATGACGTAGTAGCAGGTGCCGTCCGGCGCCTTCCCGAAGTCGAAGACCGTGATGATGTTTGGGTGGCGAAGGTTCGACGCGACCTCTGCTTCACGGCGGAAGCGCTCGAAGAAAGTCGGCGCGGCAGCGAGCGCGGGATGGAGCGTCTTGATCGCGACCGGGCGCCGCATGGACGTCTGGGTGGCCAGGAACACCATCCCCATGCCGCCTTGACCCAGGACCTTCTCGATGGTGTAGCGCCCATCCAGCGTCTGCCCGATCAAGGCCTTCTGACCGGCGCACGCGTGCCCCGTCCCCTCCTTGCTCCCGCAGTGTGCGCATGGTGCGACTTGAACCATCACCTCCTCACTATAGGCGAAAGTCTATCTGCTGCTAAAAGGCGCGCCCTCTCATGAGCCTCGTCGCGGTGTTGGACCTGTCCCTGTCGTACGGCAAGAAGACGCTCTTCGACGGCGCCTCCTTCGCGATTGGGCCACAAGACCGAATTGGGCTGGTGGGGGCGAATGGCACCGGGAAGTCGACGCTGCTCAAGCTGCTCGTGGGACAGCAGAGGCCGGACTCCGGTTCCATCCGCTTCATGACCCGGGCGCGGCACGGGTATCTGCCTCAGGAGTTGTCCGCGATACCCACTGGGACCGTGGTCGATTCAGTGCTCTCGGCCGTTCCGGGACGCGACACCTTGCAGAGCCGCTTGGAGTCCACCGAGAAGGCGCTCGCGGCGGCGGAGAGGGAAGAGGAGCAGCTGGAGCTGGCGCAGACCTTGGCGGATCTGCACGAAGAGCTGGATCATTTTGAGGTCCGCTATGGACGTCACCACGCGGAACGGATTCTGGCGGGTCTGGGCTTCAAGCCCCGTGATCTCGAGAAACCCACGGCAAGCCTGTCGGGTGGATGGCGAATGCGCGCCGCGCTCGCTGGATTGCTGCTGCAGGACCCGGATCTTCTTCTCCTCGACGAGCCCACCAACCACCTCGACCTGCCGACCCTGG
>JBQTKE010000439.1:0-9082 GCA_052386435.1 Myxococcaceae bacterium | reverse complement strand
CAGCCGAGCCAGCTCCACCGCGAGCAAGGCGGCTTGGTCATAGCGCCGTTGAATTCTCCGCGATCGGTGCAAGGGAATCGGGCTGATCAGAAGAGGCGCTTGGTCCAGAAATCCGCGGGCCTCCTCATGCATCAACCTGCCCAGCTGTCGCGTCAGCTCCGGATGGTCCTCGTACTTGAACTGATGAATCGCCTTGGCGATGGCGCCCTCATGAAGGAACGGCGCGAAGGCGCGGTCGAACACCGGCGTCTCGCGCGCGCAGCGACGGCAGTGCTCACCAGGCTCTGAACAGCGGGGGCAGCGCGGTTCCGGCGTGGTCTCCGTCTCCAGCGAGCAGTCGACGCAGAACGCGACGTCCATCGGCAGCACCTGCGAACAGGCGGCGCACACCGGTGGAAAGAAGACGTCTAGGAACACGCCCATGGGCGCCGGACCCTACTCCAAGCGGAACGCGTCCACGCACCCGCTGATGCGATCTGACGCCGCGCGCAGACCGTCCGCCATGCGGTGGGCGTGCTCGAAGACCATGGCGGTCTCCCCCATGGCTTGGTCCAGGCCGCCCAAGGCTTGGGCGATCTCCTGAATGCCCACGTACTGCTGCTTCACCGCGCCGGCGATGATTCGGGTCCCCACGCTGTTCTCATCGACAATGATCGACAGCTCTCGCAGGCGGTTCCCGGAGTCCTGAATCTGCTCAATGCCGTGCTGAATCTTCCGGCTGCTGCCTTCGGTGGTCGTCGCGGTCGCGCGGATCGCCTTCTCCGCGTTGTCCAGAATCTCACGAATGCGAACGGTGCTCTCAATGGAGCTGTTGGAGAGCGAGCGCATCTGTTCCGCCACCAGCTCGAAGCCTCGGCCGAATTCGCCGGCGCGCATCGCTTGAATCGCCGCGCTGAGCGCCACCACGTTCGACTGGTCGGCGATGTCCTTCACGCTCTCCGCGATCTGTCCGACCTCCAGCGTTCGTTCCAATAGAGCAACGATGGTCGCAATGATCGCGTTGGTCTGATCGCGGATCTCTTGCAGACCGTGCAACGATTGCTCGACGGATTTTTCTCCGGCAACCCGAAGCTCGTTGGCGTTGGACGCGCGAATCAAGACCTCGCCCGCACGTTCGGTGGAGAGCGCGGACATCTCCTGCACTTCGCGCGCGCTCATCGAGATCTCCGCCAACTGCAGCGCCTGCTGCTCCATCAGCGTGGTCTGCGCGGACAGCATCTGCCGCAAGCTGTCCAGACTGGGCGTCATTTCGTCCTTCGCGTTGCGCACCGAGGTGAGCAGCGCCCGCAGCTGATCCAGCATGGTGCGAAAGTTGGTGAGGATGCTGTGCGCTTCACGCGGAGTCCACCGCGAAGGCGCGGGCAAGCGGCGCGAGAGATCGCCTTTGCCCGCGGCGGCGACTGCGAGCGCGGTTTGAGAGATAGGTCGGGTGATCCAACTGCTCAACGGCACCGCGACCACCACCGCCGCCAGCAACGCAATGAGCGCCGCCAGGATCCCCGCCCGCTTCGAAACGAGCGATTCGTGGACCAGCGAGCCTGGTGCCCAGGCCACCGCGACGGTCCAACCCAACTTTCTGCGGTTGAGCGTGACCACCGCTGCGCGGAGCGGCTCGCCACTTGCGTCCGCGACCGTTCGCAGTGAGCCGTTTCCGCTCGCAGTCTTGAAGAGCTCAAGCCGCGCGAGCGAGCTTCGCGCAGGTCCTGTCATTGACACGGGCGCCAAGAGCTGGCCTTTGCTGTCGAACAAGTAAGCGCTCGCTTCGAACCCCAACTCACGACGAAGCGTTCGCTGCACCGCGCGGAGGTCGAACACGCCGTAGGCAAAGCCACGCAGCTCGCTCTGCGCGTCGAGGATGGGCGCCACCACGCCCGCGGAGTCCACACCGTCTTTGTTGAATGTCGGCTCGGTGAAGAGCGTGGTCTGGATCCTCCCCAGCTCTTTTAGAAACGAGGTCGGCAAGGGAAACGGTCCTGTGGGCTGCGCCGCCATCGCGATGCCTTCGAGGTTCGCGATTCCGACCTGAACGAAGCCGGGCATCGCTTGCGCCTGAGCTTGCACCAGCGACCGCAGTGCCGCGGGATCCTCGCTGCCGCGCGCCTCCACTTGTCGGGCCAGCGTCTCCACCTTCGCCGCGTAACCTTCCAACTGCTGTGTGACCTCTCGCGCGTATGCTCGCGCCGCTTGAAGTCCGCGCTCCTGCGCGTGCGTCTCTTGAAAACCGTCCCACCGCCACGCGTCCCAATGGCTGAGGCCGAACACCGGCACGGCCCCGAGCAAGCTGAAGAGGATGAGGAGGTACAGCTTGAAGCCCGGGCGCCCCATGCGTGTGGGCGCATCCTACGCTTGAAACGACTCGCGGGCCCACCCGCGAAGGCGGACCCGCGAGAGGGTAAACGAAAGGCCTACTGCGCCATGAAGTCGTGAGTGCGGACGGTCTTGCGGCCGTTCCCCTTCGCGCGCTTCGCGGCTTGGTCCAGCAGCCAGTAGATGTAGGCGTTGAGCGATTCGAACGCGTCGCCCGCGGTGTTGCAGCCGTAACCCTTGAGAACGGCCTTCGCCTTGCTCGCGATCACCAACGGCTCTTTCGTCTTGGATTTCTTCGCTGCCATGGCCAGCTCCTGGAAAGTGGGTGGGAACTCTAGACGGCGCGCGCATTGTAGCGACGCCGCTCGAAACCGATAGGGCGCGTTCACCGAAGCATGCAGCTGCCCAGGTTGCACACCTGGTTCGCCGCGCAGGCATCTCCGCACGCACCACGGTTGTCTCGGTCGAAGAAGCCGTTCACGCACTGCCACTGCGGAGGGTGAGCCCGGGTTGGCACGCGCAGACCCCCGCCAGGCAGCCGTACTCGGCGAGGGAGACGCAGCGCGCGGCGATGCACCTCATTCCGGCTTCGCACGATGGATCTTCCGGGGCTCCGCGGAACAGCGGCGAGGTCCGGGCGCAGCCTGCGAAGAGAAGAACCAGGTACAGCGCGGCAGCTGGCACCAGCGGTCGGGTCGCAGTCATGGCGAGACAGCGAATCACCCAAAGGCGGCGCGGAGAGCGGGACCTATTTGTGGTAGGGCTCGGCGCGCAGAAGTGTGAACGCGCGGTAGATCTGCTCCACCAGCACCACACGCGCCAACCGGTGCGGCAGCGTCATTCTCGACAGAGAGAGTGTCAACGACGCGGCAGCGCGCACCCGCTCGTCCAGACCTTCATCGCCGCCAATCACGAAGTAGAGATCTTTCGCCTGGTGCTGCGCCTTCTCGATGAACTTGGCCAGCTCTTCAGACGAGAGGTTCTTGCCGCGCTGGTCCAATGCCACCAGCAGCTCGCTCGGCTGCCTCTTCCCGAGCAGCGCGTCCGCCTCCAATGCGGCGGTGCGCGAGGCGGGCAGCTCCAGCAGCGAGAACTTCGTGTAGTGCCGCAGCCGGGAGGCGTATTCCTCCACGGCGGGAGCAAACAGGCCGGAGCGGTCTTTTCCGACCGATGCGACGCGAACCTTCAGGCCTGACCCACGAACGGAACCGGGGTGGCGGGCAACACGCGCTCGCGGTTGGCGTCCGCCCACAGTCCTTCCAGGTCATAGAAGGCGCGGACTTCGGCGTAGAAGAGGTGGACCACCACTTCGCCGTAGTCGAGGAGCACCCAGTTGCCGGTCTCCTGGCCTTCGGAGCCAATGACGTAGAGCTTGTCGTCTTCCTTGAGCGCGGACTGAATGCCGTCCGCCATCGCCGCGACCTGCCGTTCAGATTCACCGGAAGCAATCACGAAGTAATCCGCGTACGAGGTCTTTCCGCGCACGTCGAGGATGACCACGTCCAGCGCCTTCTTATCCAACGTGAGCTGCGCGATCTTCTGCGCCAGCTCATAGGCGCGCGGGTTCTCCGCGGGCTTGAGCGTGGGCGCGAGCGCGGCGGAGCGCTTGGGACCCAGCTTCTCTTTCCGCGGTCCGCCCTTCTTGGACCCGCCCTTCTTGCCCTTGGGGCCGCCTTTGCCGCCACCCTTGAATCGGAATCGAGCGGAGTTCGCCTTGGAACTGGAGGATGAGCCGGAGCCTGGGCGCTTCTTCTTCGGAGTCTTCATTTTTCCCGTACCTGACCTTTGCCGTGGACCACGTACTTCTGAGCGGTCAGCTCGCGCAAGCCCATTGGGCCGAAAGCGTGCAACCGCGAGGTGGAGATGCCGATCTCGGCGCCCAATCCCAGCTCGCCCCCGTCGTTGAAGCGGGTGGAAGCGTTGACGATGACCGCCGCCGCCGCGACTTCCCGGGTGAAACGCTCCGCCGCTGTGTCGTCCCGGGTGAGGATGGCTTCGGTGTGCTCCGATCCGAACTGAGCGATGTGCTCCAGCGCCTGGTCCAGGTCACGGACGACGCGAATGGCGAGGATGAAGTCGAGGAACTCTTTGCCGTAGTCGCTGGGCTGGGCGCGCGTTACCGGTACTTCGGCGCGTGACAGGATCCCCGCAGACGTAGGACAGCCGCGGAGCTCGACCTTGGCCGCGGAGAGCAACCGACCCACTGAAGGCAGGAACGTGTCCGCGATCTCGCGATCCACCAGCATGCACTCGGCGGCGTTGCAGACTCCCGGCCTCTGCGCCTTGGCGTTGACCACGATCTTCTCCGCCGCTTTCAAGTCCGCCGTCTTCTCCACGTAGACGTGACAGACGCCTTGGTAGTGCTTCACGACTGGGATGCGCGCGTGCTCGGCGACGAAGCGGATCAACTTCTCCCCGCCGCGTGGAATGCAGAGGTCGATCAACCCGTCCAACTTGAGCAGCTCCAGCAGGTTGCCGTGGGAGGGGTTCTCCACGAGTTGGAGCGCGTGCTCCGGCAAGCCCGCATCACGCAGACCGGATTGGAGGGCACGCGCGATGGCGAGGTTGCTCTTGAGCGACTCGCTGCCGCCGCGGAGGATCACCGCGTTTCCACTCTTGAGGCACAGCGCACCCGCGTCGGAAGTGACGTTGGGACGCGACTCGTAGATCATCAGGATCACGCCCAGCGGCAGACGGACTTTTTCAATCTCCAGCCCGTTCGGCCGCTTCCAGTGATCCACTCTTTCGCCAATGGGATCCGGCAGCGCGGCGACGTTTTCGACCGCCTCGGCCATGGACTCCATCCGCTTAGCGTCGAGCTGCAGGCGATCCAGAAACGCGCCGTTCTTTCCTGCCTCTCGCGCGGTGTCCATGTCCTGCGTGTTCGCCGCGAGGATCGCTTTCGTCTCTTTGCGCAGCGCCGCGGTCATGCGCTTGAGCGCGTCGTTCTTCTGCCGGGTCGTGGCGATCGCCAGCGCGCGGGCGGCGGACTTGGCGGCGGTGGCGACGTCCCTCGGCGTGGTCATGGCTTGGGGGAGCACGATGCAATAGAAGGCCAGGCATGAGCAACGAGCGCGAAGCGCAGTTCAAGCAGTTGGTGCGGGACTACCCCGACTCCCCCATGGGCCACTTCTCTCTCGGCAAGCTCTATCTGGATGAACGCCGCTACGACGAGGCCGCGTCTTGTCTGGAGAGTGCGGTCACGCTGGATGGGCAGTACGCGGCTGCGTTGGTCGCGCTGGGCGATGCGTACGCCGGAGCAGGGAAGAAGGACAAGGCGTTGGAGGTCCTGCGTCGTGCCCGCGACACCGCTTTAGGGCAGCAGCACGCCTCGCTCGCGGAGGAGATCGACGACCGCATCTCTGACCTCGCTTGAGAAGAACCTTGCTCGAATGTGGGGAGTTTCAGCGGGTCCAGACAGCATCCTCAGACCACCATCAACGCCTCAGCGAGCGTCCGTTCTCCGAGACCCAGACCGAGACCGAGACTGACGCAGAGCGAGCAGCGCCAGCGTGATCATGCCCAGACTCGGCGCCAACCCGTCCGAGCTCGCGCAGCTCACATTCAACCGCAGCCGGCCCTCACAGGTGAACTCCACGGTAAAGGTCTGCTCATCCGTCGCCACGCTGTTCGCCGCGCGGACCGTGACACTGGGAGGCGCCGCCGTATCGCCGCGAGGGATCCACTGAGCAACGCCCGTCGCCGAGTCGATGGTCATCCCCTCCGGCGGGTTGATGAGACTCCACTCCATGGGACCAGCGCCCGTCGCGGCGACCGCGTACGTGTACTCGTCACCGCAATGCGCTCCCGTCGGAGCCATCGAGACAATGTGCGGAGGCGCGACACCGCCGGAGGTCACCGTCACCCAGAGCGAGCTCTCGCAGCTCACGCCCGTGGCGTCCGTCACCCGGTAGTGACCGGCGTGGGTTCCGGGCTGGTCGTAGTAACTGCGTGCCGTGGCGTCGCGCGACACCACCACATTGTCGACCGTCCACTCCTGACTGACGATCGCCGCGGCGCCCGGCGTGGCCTGACCCGTCCAGACAGTCGAGAACGGCGCATCGCCCACGGAAGGAGACGCGGCCGCCCAGCACCGCGGCGGTCCAACTCCCGCCGCGCCGCCATTGCCAACCCCGTTGCTGTCGAACGTGACCAGCGTGGAATCCGTAGCCGACAGACCGTTCGCGTCCACCACCGTGAGCCGAATGTTGTACGCGCCCACCGGGAAGTTCACGCGCACCGTCTCGCCAGACCGCGGCGCGCCCGTCCCCAGCTGCCAGTGGTACGCGATGATCGGCGCGTCGCCGGGCTGGCAGTTGCAACTTAGCGAAGCGGCGAGCTCCGTAGGACCGGGCGTGCCGTCCACGCGAATGCGCGCGATAGGCGGGCGCAGTCCGCCGCCGGGCCCCGTGCCGTTGCCGGTGGCGCGAATCTCCTCATCCACCGTGGTGGAGTTGCCGTACGCATCGAACACCGTCAGCCGCACCACGTAGCCGCCAGGCAGCTTGTAGAGGTGGCCCAAGCTGGAGGTGCTCTCGAACGGACTGCCATCGCCCAACTCCCACTGGAACATCAGCGGCAGCGCGTCCGCCGCGGCAGTGCTCGCCGAGCCATCCAGCCGCACGTTTACGGGCGCGGGTCCTTCCAACGGATCCGCGCTCAGCACCGCGATGACAGACGTGGGCGCGCGGTTCACCGCGTCGATGGTGAAGTTGTACTGGTCTTCGCCGAACGTATTCGTCGCCTTCACACAGACCGCGACGGAAGCGGGTGCGCTCGCGGTCCAGCGCACCGTGCCGGTGGTTTTGTCCACGGTGAAGTCAGGGGGCCCACCGCACTTATCAAACGTCAGAGGCAACGCGCCGTCGGCTTCCACTCGGCCCAGGCCGTTGTAGCGATAGGCCACGCCCACCGCCGCCTTGGTGTTGGCGTTGCGAACAATCGCGGGAGGCGAGTTGGCCTCCACGACGACTCCAGTCTGCGCGCCGTACGTCATCGGGTTGGCCATGTCAGAAACAGTGACGTCATGTGTGCCCGCGGTGCGGAAGCGCACCGACTGCGGTAAAGTGACCAGCCCCTGCATCGTGTTCGTGAGCTGCAGTGGCGTGGGCAGGACCGCGAAGTCGTCCGTGGAGTCGAAGCGGACGGTGCCCGTGAAGTCCACCGCCCTATTCCCCGACGCGTCACGCGCTTCAACCGTGATGCCGGCCCAGCGCTCGACAGGGATGGGCGAGGTGATGCCGCTGACGATGAACCGCCTCGCCGGCCCGGCGACCACGGTGATGCCCGTCTGCGCGCCGCTGAGGACGCCAGACGTGGCGGAGATGCTCTGCGTGCCCGCGGTGTTCAACGTCACCATCGCGGTGACCTGTCCCAGATTCCCCGGCGCCAGGGCCAAGCCAGTGGGCAACACCGCCGCGCCGTCGCTCGACGCCAAGAGCAGCGTGCCGACGAAGGTGTCCGCGCGGTTTCCGAACGAATCGCGAGCGGTGATGGTGAGCGAGCCCGCGCTGCCCGCGGTGACCGGGGAGGGATATCCGCTCACCTGCAACGTCACCGCGGTGCCAGCGGTGACGATCACGTCTTGCTGCGCGTCGTTGAGGCCCGAGGTCGACGCGGTGACTTTGTACGATCCGGGCTGAGTACCCCGCGCGTAGAACGACACGGAGGGTAAGCCGGGGGTAAGGCTGCTCGCGCCCAACGGGGTGCTGCAGCCGCTGTCGGAGAAGAGCTGCGGTCCGGTGAGGCTCAAGGTGAGCGGCAGCGTCGCCATCAGCGTCGCCGGGTTGTCGCCGATGTCCTGCGCCTGCACGGTGATGACGCCGGAGCAGCCGCCCGCCGAGACCACGCGGTTCGGGGTGATGAAGCGCAGGTGATCCGGCGCGGCGCCCGCGATGTTGAACGGCGCGCTGGTCGCGGCGCTCAGACCTGGCGTGTTCGCGGTCAGGGTGTAGCCAGTGGCGGCCAAGTTCAACGACAGATCGCTGAACGACGCGACGCCGTTGACCGCGCTCACGGTGAGTGTTCCCGCCAAGGTTCCGCCGCTGGGGTTGTTGCCCAGCGTCAGAGTGATGCCGACCGATGACGACGTGACCAGGTTGCCGTTGGTGTCTTCGACGCGAACCTGCAGCGCAGGCGCGAGGCTCGCGCCGGCCACGGTGTCGCCGGGTTGCACGGAGAAGCTCAGGCGCGCCGCGCCGCCCGAGGAGATGTTGAAGGCAGCGCTGGTCGCACCGGTGAGCCCCGCGGAAGACGCGGCCAAGGTGTACCCAGACGCGGCGACGTTGAGGCTCAAGTTGCTGAAAGTGGCGACCCCGTTCACCGCGGCGAGGGTGAGCGTTCCGGACAAGGTGCTGGAGCCAGGGTTCGCGGCCAGCGTGACGGTCACGTTGGCGGAAGAGGTGATGAGGGTGTTGCCGGAGCTGTCTTGAACCGTGACCTGCACGGCCGGAGCGATGGCCGCGCCCTCCGCGGCGCCGCTGGGCTGCACGGTGAAGGCAAGGCGGTTCGCGGTGCCGGCGCTGATGTCGAACGAGGCGCTCGTGGCCTGGGGGAGCGCGCCGGAGTTGGCGAGCAGGGTGTAGTTGAGCCCCACGCGGTTGAGCGAGAGGTTCGAGAACGTTGCCACGCCGCTCGCCGCAGCGACGGTGAGGGTGCCGCTCAAGGTGGAGCAGCCAGGGTTCGCTCCCAGCGACACGGTGATGTTGGCAGACGAGCTCGTTACGGTGTTGCCGTTCGAATCCTGCACGAGCACGGTGACTGCCGGAGTCAGCGC
>JBQTKE010000438.1:0-5942 GCA_052386435.1 Myxococcaceae bacterium | reverse complement strand
GCACCAACGGGAAGTTCAGCGTCCGATGATGAAAGCGTTTGTCTCCAGTCTGTGCGCATTGGCGCTGGTTGGCTGTGGCGTGACGAAAGTCGAAGGCCCCGCGCCCGTGAAAGTCGGTCTCGCGTCGCGCCCCGAATCGGTCGCCTTTACCTGCGTCACCGAGGGCTGCGACACCAAGCAGAAGATCCGTGTCTCCGTGCAGGGGCCGCGGCGCGTGGCGGTGAAGCGGATCATCCTCTCCGACGACACCGAGACCGAGTTCACCTTCACCGTCGATCGCACGACGCCGTTTGTCGCGGGCGCGGGGACCGACTTCGAGGTCGAGGTGCGCTACGTGCCGCTGGGCGCGCCTTCGCCGGGTGCGGTGGAGCTGGTGCTCAGCTACACCGATGCGTCGCCCACGGAAGAAGCGGGACGCATTCCCCCAGGTGAGCTGCACATTCCGCTGGTGCGTCGGCTCGTCGGCCAACCCACGTTGGTGGCGTCGCCTCCGAGGTTGAGCTTCGGTTGGGTTGCAGCGGGAAGCTCTGCATCGCTGATAACGAAGCTGACCAACGCGGGCTTTGGGAACGTGGCAGTGGAGCTGTCCTCAGTCGACGGCGGAGATCCCGAGCTGAGCGTCGCGATGCCAGTCCAGCTGACCTTGCCCCCTGACGCGGGCACCGAGCTGTCCGTCACGTTTCAGCCGAAGGGCGAGCGTTATTTGAAGTCGCAGGTCATCGTGACCGCGTCCGCCGTCGACGTCGCGCCTGCGGTGATTGAGGTGGAAGGCACCAGTCTCCCTTCAGCCACGTTGGGTATTGAACCCGGGACGCCGATCGTTCTGGGAGATCTCCCGCTCGCGCAGAAACGCAGCCTCTCGCGAGTCGTCGTGAACCAAGGCGGACAACCGCTCACCATCCGCGGCGTCACCGTCAACAACAGCTTCGGGAATCTGACCGCGGCTTTCGAGGGCGGGGGGACGTCGGTGACCCTGAAGCCGCTCGAGCGCGCGACGTTGGTCCTCGCCGGCGAGGGCAAGCTGGCCGGGCCGGTGAACGCGACGCTGCTCTTTCTCTCCAATGATTCGAAGATGCCGTCACGGGAGGTGCCCGTCACCGGGACGATCACCGAGCCGCGCCTGACTGTTGCTCCCAGCGCGATCGACTTTGGAACCGTCGCGGTGGGCTGGGTTTTGAGCAAGCCCGTTCAGTTAAGCAACACAGGCTTCGGCGCGCTCACTGTGAAAAATATCCAGATGGTCGCCGGGAGCAGCAACCTCTACACGCTGCGAAACCTTCCGCCGTTGCCCTTCACGCTGGAGCGCGGACAGTCCGCGACGCTGACGCTGGAGCTGCGCGTGGAGACCGCGGCCGCGTTTGCCGGCTCCTTCTCCGTTGAATCCGATGACGCCACCAACAGCTTCAACGTCGTGAAGCTGACCGCGCTCGGAGGAACGTGTTCCGCGACCTGCGCGATTGCCAATGGAACGCCCCTCTGCGGGCAAGGGACGTGCGCGGTGGGCACGTGCAACATGGGCTATTTCGACACGGACAAGCAGACCGCGAATGGCTGCGAGTGCCGAGAGATCGACGTCGACCCAGGCGCGTTCTGCGCCGGCAGCCGCTACGTGGGAGTGCTCAAGGACAACGACAAAGCGCGCGCCAACGTGACAGGTGCTCTTCCTGACACGGGCGACGTGGATCTGATCCGCTTCTACGCGGAAGACGCGTTCGCGCTCTTCAGCGACAACTTCGACGCCACCGTGCAGCTGCAGAGCAGCGATCCGGATATTCGCATGTGCATCTACACGTACCCCGCCGGCGAACACAGCGATGAGTGCTTCTTCACCGCCGAGCTCTGCCCGGGCAACAACTTCTATCAACGCAAAAGCGGAGGCGCGGGCGCAGATGGCGCGGACATCCTGGTGAAGGTATTTCGCATCGCCAACACCGCGCCCACCTGCGCGCCGTACACCCTGCTGTTGGGCAACGGGTCCTAGGAGCAAAACGTTCCGCGACTCTGGACCGTAAGAGCATGGCCAGCGTGTTCCGCGACAATCGAACATGCGCATTGTGGCGGACGGCCTGCGTCCTCAGTGGTTGGCGCTGAGGGAGACCTGCGGACCCAGGTGTCTCGTCAACGGCGGCGTGAAGGCCACGATCTACATCGAGCACCGTTGGAGGCGGGCTGCTTGCCGCCCCCTTTGTGACCTATTAAAGTGGTCATATGAAGAAGATGAAGGCGTCTGAGTTCAAGGCGAAATGTCTGAAGGTTCTCGATGATGTGGAGCGGACGGGAGAGACAGTCCTGATCCTGAAGCGCGGTCGCGTGGTTGCTCGCCTTGCCAGCCCGCTCGTTCGTTCCGAGCGAGCACCGTGGCAGGAGCTGTTAGGCAAGATGGAAGTGACAGGCGACGTGGTTGGACCAGCGGTTCCCACGAAACACTGGCGAGCGTTGAGCGGAAGGAGCACGTGAGTCTCGTCCTCGACACGCACATCTTTCTCTGGTGGTTCGACAATCCGGCGCGTCTTTCAAAGAGTCAGGTGCGGGCGCTGAAGAAGGTCAATGCTGAAACCCCGGCGCTCCTCTCGGACATTTCGCTCTGGGAGATCTCGATGCTGGTCTCGCTGGGGCGGCTGCGGCCGAAGATTCCGCTGCGTGAGTGGTTCGAGGTCGCGCTGGAGCGTCCCCATCTGGAGCTACAGCCAATCACGCCGGCCATTGCCTGCGAAGTGACGGAGCTCAGTTCGCGGTTCCACAAGGACCCGGCAGATCGAATTATTGTCGCCACCGCTAGAATTCTGGGCGCCACGCTGCTCACAGCGGACGAGCTGATCATCGACTCGGGTCTGGTTCCGGTGATCTGCTAGCAGCGAGCTTCGACGCGGATTGGAAGCAGGTCGGTGCTGCCCGTCGGGCCCGCGGAATCAGAACGCGAGCTGCGCTAGAGAGCTCTCCCGCGTCGCCGCGTTGACCTACGTCGCCGAACGCATGGCACGTGGCTGGAGACAAACAGGCCATGCTCCCACAACACTCCCGGCGAAAAGCGAATGTCAGATCCCTGGACTAGGGTTCTGAGTTGCGATACTAAACGTGAGTTCAGTGGGCCGGGGTGGCTCGCTTCGCAAAAGGAGGGGATGTCAGATGTCTATGAATCCGGAGAAGGAAAAGGCCCTCGAGTTGGCGATGTCCGCCGTCGAGAAGCAGTTCGGTAAGGGCTCGATCATGCGGCTCGGGAAGGATGAGCCGTTGGTGCGGGACGTCCAAGTCATCTCGACTGGATCGACCTCTCTCGACATTGCGCTGGGAGTGGGGGGCGTGCCGAAAGGCCGCATCGTTGAAATCTACGGCCCGGAGTCTTCTGGCAAGACCACGCTTTGTCTGCACATCGTGGCGGAAGCGCAGAAGCGCGGCGGGGTGTGCGGCTACATCGACGCCGAACACGCCATGGACATTGGCTACGCGCGCAAGTTGGGCGTGCGCACCGACGACCTGCTCCTCTCTCAGCCCGACACGGGTGAGCAGGCGCTGGAGATCACCGAAATGTTGGTCCGCTCCGGCGCGATCGATGTGCTCGTCATCGACTCCGTGGCGGCCTTGGTTCCGAAGGCAGAGCTCGAAGGCGAAATGGGCGATGCCCACATGGGCATTCAGGCCCGCTTGATGAGACAGGCGATGCGCAAGCTCACCGGCACCATCAGCAAGAGCCAGACCTGCGTCATCTTCATCAATCAGATCCGCATGAAGATCGGCGTGATGTTCGGCAACCCGGAGACCACCACGGGCGGCAACGCGCTCAAGTTCTACGCGTCTCAGCGCATGGACATCCGGCGCGTGGGAGCCATCAAGAACGGCGACAACGTCATTGGCAGCCGTACCCGCGTGAAGGTGGTGAAGAACAAGGTCGCGCCGCCGTTCAAGGAGGTCGAGTTCGACATCATGTACGGCACCGGCATCTCTCGAGAAGGAGATCTGGTCGATCTGGCCTCTCAAGAGAACATCGTTGAGAAGAGCGGCGCCTGGTACTCGTTCAAGGGCGAGCGCATTGGCCAGGGACGCGAGAACGCCAAGGACTACCTCCGCGATCACCCTGAGGTGTTCAAGGAAGTGGAGCACCTCGTCCTGGAGAAGCTGGGCATCACCAAGCCGCCTCCGGTCAGTGCGGTTCCTGACCTGGACGATGAAGAGGAAGAAGAAGAGAAGAAGCCCGCCCGCGGTAAGGCAGCCAAGGCGTAAGCCTTCGCGTTGGTTAGCGGATGAACAGCGCAGAAGGGAAGCCCTGGGGCGCCGCCGAGAAGACCGATTGGCGCTCACGTCAGACGCGCAAGCGTAGCTATGCGGATGATGTTCTCCCTGTCGTGAAGCGGATGCGTTCGCGCTTCGACGTCGTCGAGTACGGTCGGCTCGACTACCCGCCGGAGACCTTTCCGCTGTTCGCGATTCGGACGCGGGGCTGGCGCGACGATCGTCCTCACGTGCTGGTGACGGGAGGTGTACATGGTTATGAGACCAGCGGCGTGCGCGGCGCGCTGCAGTTCGTAGAGCAGAACGCGGAGGCGTACGCGGACCGGGTGAATCTGTTGGTTGCGCCTTGCATCAGCCCGTGGGCGTACGAGCGCGTCCACCGCTGGAATCCACACGCTATCGATCCGAACCGTTCCTTCGTCGAGAACAGTCCCGCGGAGGAATCGGCGGCCCTGCTCCGCCTGGTTGCACCTCTGCGCGGACGGTTTCTCGTTCACGTCGACTTGCATGAGACAACGGACAGCGATGAGTCCGAGTTTCGACCTGCGCTCGCCGCTCGCGATGGGAAGCCGTATGAACCGGGGGAGATTCCGGACGGTTTCTACGTCGTCGGCGATTCAGAGAATCCGCAGCTGCCGTTCCAGCAGGCAGTCATCGCCGCGGTCTCGCGGGTCACCCACATCGCGCCGCCCGACAAGAACGGTCAGATCATCGGCGAGCCGGTGATGTCTTCAGGCGTGATCAATTACCCGCTGAAGAAGCTGGGCCTGTGCGCGAGCATCACCGGGGCTCGGTTCACCACGACGACGGAGGTCTATCCGGACAGCCCCCGCGCGACGCCCGAGCAATGCAACGCCGCGCAGGTGGCCGCTGTCCGCGCAGCCATCGACTTCGCCGTGACGGCGTGAACGCGAGTCGTTGGGGATTCATTTCGCACACGACGCACCGACCTTCAGGTGGCTTTGACCTCGGCGCAACCTCCTCAATGTCAGCTCATTCGCCCGAGAGGCTCAGCGCGGATTGACGCGCTCGGGCGGCCTCGAGCCGCTCAACCATCCTCCGCAGCTCGACGCCCGTCGGTCCGGATGGCTCGCGCTTGATGCTCACGGCAGAGGGACGCGTCATGCGTGAGTCTGGGGGACGAATTCCGAACATCGTCGCCATGCGATGCAATTCAACACTACCGGTTCGGGCGGCTGGTGCTCGTGTAGCGGCCATCTTGGAGTGTCCTTGAAAGTGACTTCGACCTCCTGGTTTTCGTACCTCGCCGGTCTACTGTTGCAGTCCGGGCCGTAAAGATCGCAAACACCCGCGCGGAATGACTGAATGATTGCCCTTCATCCGCGACGGCGTTCCGGTCGCGGTCGACTACGTCTTCAACATCTAACTCGTCCAGCGTTTTCCAGCAGGCAGCCCAAGCAACTGCCCCAAGCAACTGCGCAACGCGTCGCGAGACAATCTCATTGTCTGAGGAACGCTCCTCGAGGACGTGAACGAGCAATGTTGAGAGGCAACAAACTTCGCGGCGTGAAAGCCAGCCTGCGTCGGTTGAGTCGGGGTCCGCGTTCGATTTCGACGGAAGTCCCGCTCCACCCTCGGTCCCATCTCCGGCACGGTCACTCGCAGACCTCCGTGGGAACAGGGATGAGCGATGCCTTTCTGCTCGATCGCGAATTGGAGCAAACGCTGCACGCCCAGCGGACGGCCCGTGCCGG
>JBQTKE010000437.1:0-5066 GCA_052386435.1 Myxococcaceae bacterium | reverse complement strand
TTCGACGCGGCGTGGAGCAGCTTTGTCGTTCGAGCACCGTCCCCATCGGCGTTTCACGTGGAACATTTGCTCCCGCCACGGTCAGCGTCCGCGGTCCTCTCCGCGCCCGCGACATGCTCGCTCCGCTCATCATGACGCAGTCCTTCGGCTCGCCCCGAACTCCCGTGGACCCCGCCGCGATTCCTCACTGGCCGCCAGATTCGACGCGGCGTGGAGCAGCTTTGTCGTTCGAGCACCGTCCCCATCGGCGTTTCACGTGGAACGTTTGCTCCCGACACGGTCAGCGTCCGCGGTCCTCTCCGCTCCCGCGACATGCGCACTCCGCTCATCATGACGCAGTCCTTCGGGTCGCCCCGAACTCCCATGGACCGCGCCGCGATTCCTCACTGGCTCCGGCCTCTCTCTTTATCGCTGCGAATCGGACAGCGCTTGAGCGAGCCAGAGTCCCGCGCGACGGCATCGGCTGTAAGCAGTGGGCCGACGCTCGCTGGACATGGACTTCAACCTTATCCGGCACGCCAGCGATCATCTCGACCGGAGCGATGGTCGGCCTACCGCGAAGTGAGCCTTCCGTAAGCTCATCCACCGCTGCATCTCCGAAAGTCTTTCCCGTCGCGCCCTCGCGGTTACCGATGGTTGCCGAACAACCTGCTTCCCCTGGCTCACCTTGCACGGGTCGATCAGCCCGACCCTCGCTCGACGAACCACCTCCCCTTGAACCGGTGTCGCTGCCACTCCTGGGCGCGGCGCCTCAGGAGTCGGGCGGCGCAGTCGAATCGATCGACTTCGAACCGTGGGCGGTTTGGTGGAGCGTCGGTGCGCAAGCTGCTCTTTCACTTGTTCTTAGGCCTTCACTGGCCGAGCACGATTTGCGGTCCAATGTTCCACGTGGAACATCGATTCATTCGAACGTCGGTTTTCGAGAGACCTTCGACGGATGTCCCGGCGCCGACAAACTCGAAGGCGACTTCGCTCAGGCCGCCCGCAAACGGCTGCCGCTCAGATCCGCAGACGACCCTGGCAGCGACGATTCTGACGCGCTGTCTGGCTCCGTTTCGCCCGCGATTTCATTGACGTCATGCGGCTCGGCGGCTCCTCAGCTTCTCTGGCTACGCTGGCACCCACGAACCGTCCCCGAGTGGGCCGGTTGGCAGGTCGCCCCCGTTGGATACCTTTGCGCCGATTGGCGTCGGTTGAAGAGCGCTGCAGGATCGAGAACCACTGCTCGACCTGATTCATCCAGGAACAGTGCACAGGCGAAAGCGTGGAGGACCCGCCAACCAGTGCGCACAACCTTCCCTTTGGGCCTGATCACGTTGTCGCAGACGAGATGGGTTGCGGTGACGTGCGCGGACACCCGACGATCGATCGCCTCGAGCAACTCGATGAGCTCCACCTGGCGCCTGCGTCGACGGCAGATGTCGATCACAGCGCCCGTACGCGTGTGTCGAAGGCAGCGAGCAGGTTCAGCGCGCCCTTGCGCTGGCAATCGGGCTCGAGCTGAAAGGGAGTCCCGCGGGGCAGTGCCGGGCGCGGCGGCGATGTTCGCGTTCGCGGTTAACGGCCGGGCCGAGAGGCCGCGAGCAGGTTCCGAGCTGACGGCCTGGGTGCAACGTGAGCTCGCGAAGAGAAGTGCCGCCGACTTGCCCACGCGAAGCTGCCACGGCTCAACTTCGATTCCGAACGTGGGTTGAGCGAAGACAGCGCTAACGACCCACCCCGAACGTACTCCCGATCAGCCCGACCGGATCGCAGCGAACGGAGAGCGGGCCGGTCTTGCGGAGGTGCTCCCTGCCTGGCTCGCCCTACCGAGTATCAGGAGACGACGGATCGCTGTCTGACTCGACCGCCGCTTCAGGGTTCGATCGCGTCACGCGCGCCCGTGCGGTCTTGGCCAACAGCGATCCACGGCACGGCGCCCTATCGATTCCCACCAACGAAGCCGGGGGTTCTGGCCATTGAGGAACTGCGCCCCCCATGCGCCAACGCGAAGCGCGACGCGGCGGCTCGTTGTCGCTGCCGACGTGAAGCAGATCAGCTTCCGAAGGCAACAACGGCGATGGCGCGTTCCGCGCGACTGAACGGCAGCGCGTACGTCCTCAACGTCTTCAACGTTCCGCCATGGTCCGCGATGGTCTTCTCGACTTCATCGCGACTGCTCTTCCCGAGCATGGCGACGACGCGGCCGTGGGGTGCGACGTAGTGTTTCGCAAGCGGCAGCCAGTCCGGGAGAGCTCGAAACGCGCGCGAAATGACGATCTGCGCAAGATCTATTTTCTCTTTCGCGGGATCCGCTTCAGCGCGGCGGTGAAGCGCCCGCACCCGGGTGCCCAATCCAAGCGCGGCGCTGGCGACCTTGATGAACGTGACCTTCTTTTCGACGGAGTCGACGAGCGTGGCGTGGAGTTGAGGTTCGGCGAGCGCGAGGGGGATCCCCGGCAACCCCGCCCCCGCGCCCAGATCCAGCAGGCTCAGCGCTCCTTTCACCTCCGGCAGCGCAGCCAATGAGTCGATGAAGTGCTTCTCAATCACCTCTCCGGGAGTGGCGATGGCGGTGAGATTGACCTTGGAATTCCACTTCAGAAGTTCTTCTTGATAGCGCCACAGAGCGTCACTCACGCTGTCTGGAACGGTGATCTGAAGGGCGAAAAGGCCTTCTCCGAGGCGGTTCTGGAAGCTGGCTTTATCCACAGAACGGGTTTCTCCAAAGCCTCGTAAACGGCTGAAACTACTTAAACAAGTGTCCTACCTGATGTTGCCCACACGTTTTCCACACGGGGGGAGAAGGAAAAATTTCAAGGGTCTCGCGGATCTGCGTTGGACCCCCTATTTCGGCGCAGATGTATGAGGAGGAGGGATACCGCTGTGGCGGTAACGCCCGGAACGCGTCGAGCATGGCCGATGGTCTCGGGTTGAAGGCGCCCCAATTTTTCGGCGGCCTCGTTCGCCAAACCGCGGATGCCTCGGTAGTCCAAGTCGCGCGGGATCTTCCACCCGTCCCACGCATCCGCGTCGCGCGCGGCGGCCCGTTCGGCTTGGGCGACGTAGCCTTCATATTTTATCTCCGTCTCCACCTCTTCGGCCACGTCGCGGGCGACGGAGGCTCCGGCGGCGACGTCCGCGTAACGAATCTCCGGCCGTCGCAACTTGACGGCGTTTCCGTTGGCGCGCAGGCGGGCGATCTCCTCCGCGATGGCGGCGGCTCGGGCTTCGGTGGTGGCGAGCTCCGTGGGAGAAACAAGTCCCAGGCGCGCTCCGTGTTTGCGCAGTCTGAGATCGGCGTTGCCTTCGCGGAGGAGCAACCGGTGCTCGGAGCGGGAGGTGAACATGCGGAAGGGTTCATCCACGCCGCGGGTCACCAGCTCGTCGAGCAGCACAGCGCCGTGCGCCTCTCGTCGCGCGAGGACGAGCTCTGGTTCGCCTCGCACCTGGAGCCCGGCGTTGATCCCGGCCATGAGTCCCTGAAACGCGGCTTCCTCGTAGCCGGAGGTGCCGTTGAGCTGACCTCCCAGAAAGAGTCCCTGGACCTGCTTGCTCTCCAGCGTGGCGCGCAGCTGGGTGGGCGGCGCGTAGTCGTATTCGACGGCGTAGCCATAGCGCGCGACCTCGACCTGCTCGAGTCCGGGAATGGTTCGAAGGAACGCGAGTTGCGCGTCGGCGGGGAGGCTGGTGGAGAGACCGGCTGGGTAGACAAGTGGGCTCGTCGGACCTTCTGGCTCTAGGAAAACCTGGTGGCGGTCGCGGTTGCTGAAGCGAAGGACCTTGTCTTCAAGGCTGGGGCAGTAGCGAGGTCCACGACCGACGATCTCACCTTGATAGAGCGGCGAGCGGAAGAGGTTGGCTCGGACGCAGTCGTGCGTGAGCGGCTGGGTGTAGGTGATGTGGCAGAGCAGTTGGGGCTGAGTGGGAAATTCGTCCAGAGGTGTTCGCAGGGAAAGGGGCCGAGGCCGCTCGTCTCCGGGCTGCGGCTCCAGTGCGTCGTAGTGAATGGACTCGCGCCACAGGCGAGCCGGCGTACCGGTCTTGAAGCGCAGCAGCTCGAAGCCGAGGGAACGAAGACATTCGGAGAGCCCCACCGCCGCCTCATCACCCAGACGACCGCCGACCTCCTTTTGCTCGCCAACGTGCATCAACGCTTGCAGGAACGTTCCGGTGGTCAGCACGACAGCGCGCGCGGTGACCTCGCCCGAATCCAAGATCACGGCGCGGATCCGCCCGGCCTCCACCCTCAACCCTTTTACCTGCGCTTCGAGGAGCCGCAGGCCGGGTTGGGCCGCGAGCACAGCTTGCATTTGCCGCGCGTACGCATCTCGATCACAGAGCACGCGGCTGGCTCGGACAGCGGGGCCCTTCGACGCGTTGAGGATCTTGAAGTGCGTGCCGGTGGCGTCGGCCGCGCGGCCCATCTCTCCGCCTAGCGCATCAAGCTCACGAACAAGATGCCCCTTCGCGGTGCCGCCGATGGCTGGGTTGCAGCTCATCACGGCGATGCTGGATTGGCGCAGGGTGATGCCCAACGTGCGCAGTCCCATGCGCGCGCAGGCCAACGCGGCCTCGCAGCCAGCGTGGCCCAGGCCAACGACGACCACGTCTGCATCAGGGCTTAACGGCACGGCGGCTCACTCTCATGCTCGCGAGGGGCGCGCAACTTCCGCCTGCTGCACCGTCACCACGCCAGGGTCAGGGGCCGCACCTTCGTCCGCGTTCCGCGGAGGCCGCTGACCGCGTACGAACCTTCTGCTTCGCCGCCCTCACCCGGGGGGGGGGACGGGCCAACCGCTGGCTGCCTCTTCGCCGCCATCACCCGGGGGGGGACGGGCCAACCGCTGGCTGCCTGCTTCGCCGCCATCACCCGGGTGAGGACGGGCCAACGCTGGCGGCCGCACTCTCACCAGGCGGGCGAGCGTCCGTTGCCGGAACGATCCGGGGTGCAAACGATGCGAGCATGGACGCGCTGGACCTGCTGTCGGAACAACACCGTGGCATCAATCGACTCTTTGATGAGCTGCTGGCGTGTCCGACGAGCGATCGCATCGGATGTTTTCGACGGCTGGCGGGGGCGCTCA
>JBQTKE010000436.1:0-8251 GCA_052386435.1 Myxococcaceae bacterium | reverse complement strand
CAACAAGAACGCCACACCCCGCTGGTTCACCGAATCCCTGGCTGCTCAGGAGCAGGTGCTGCCTCTCGCACCGAGCATCACCTTGCCCGTGTTTGTGTTTTGCGGTCAGAACGATTCGATCGCGCAGCCAGCAGCGGCTCGGGCATTCTTCGACGCGCTCGGATCCAGCGACAAAAAATTCAAAGAATACCCCGACATGCTACACGAGACGATGAACGAGTTGGGTAAGGAGGAAGTCGTCGCTGAGATCGTTCGCTGGATCTCGTCCCATCTCTGATTTAGCTTTTCCGACTCATTTTTCGCCGCACCCGCTGTTTCTCGAGGGGAAACGAACGCAATGGCGCAGGGCGAGCAGACGGGAATCATTGGCAAGGGCATCACCATCCGCGGAAACCTGACGGGCGGAGGGGATCTGGTCGTTGAAGGGCGCGTCGAAGGGCAGATTGCGCTCAAGAACCACCTGACGATTGAGGGAACTGGCAAGGTCCAAGCGGACATTCGCGCGGACGAGCTGACCATCAATGGTGAAGCCAGCGGCAACATCGACGCTTCGTCGCGAATTGAAATCCACGCGTCCGCGAAGGTGGCGGGCGACATCAAGGCGCCTCGCGTGATCATCGAAGACGGAGCCGTGTTCAACGGCTCCATCGAGATGGACGTGAAGTTGCCGGACGACATCTAGTTCGCAGTTCTCCAAAAAAAGTTCGCAGCTCAAAGGGATACAGGCACCAGCCATGGCCAACACGGTGATTGGGTCGAGCATCGTCATCGACGGAGAAATTTCCGGCGACGAGGATCTCGTCATTCAGGGGACGGTGAAGGGGAAGATCTCGCTCAAAGAGAGCCTCTTCGTGGAAGGCTCCGGGGTCGTCGAAGCGGACATCGAGACCCAGAACGTCGAGATTGCCGGCCGCGTCACGGGGAACATCTCCGCCAGCGACAAGGTGGAGCTCAAGTCGGATTGCCGCGTGGTTGGCGACATCAAGGCCCCGCGAATCCTCATCGCCGACGGTGCCAGCTTCAAGGGCAACGTCGATATGAACGACAAGGAACGCTAGGAAATGGCGACCAAGGAATTGGCCGGCTCCGCGGGTGGAGACAACACGGTCATTGGGCAGTCCAACCTCATCACCGGCACGCTGACTGCCGATGAGGACCTCACCGTGCGCGGCCGCGTTGAAGGCGAGCTGACGCTGAGCCGGACGCTGATTGTGGAACCGTCCGGCGTGGTGAAGGCCAACGTGGCGGTGAAGAACGCCATCGTCAGCGGCGTGGTGGTGGGAAACATCAACGCCACAGAGAGCGTGGAGCTCACCCGCGAAGGCCGGATGGTGGGAGACATTCGCGCGCCCCGCGTGATCATCGTCGACGGTGCCAGCTTCCGCGGCCGCGTCGACATGGGTGAAGTGGAGCCGGGTCGAGTGCCCACGGGCGATCGTCCTCGCGCTCTGGCTCGCGCCAACGTGCGCTCCAGCACGCCGCCGCGTCCGCCGCCTCCTCTCGCGAAGGGCAAGGGCGAAGGCAAACCGCCGCCGCCGCCGCCGCCGCTTCCGTCCAAGCCGACCCCTCCAGAACCTCCCAATTTGGCTCTGACGGCGAAGAAGAAGGTCGTCGTGAAGAAGAAAAAGTAAGGAGGCGCTCCTCCCGGCTTGCGGACCTTCATTGCCATCACGCTCGAGCGAGAGCTCAACGAGCGGCTGCAATTGGAGCTGACGCGATTGGCGAAGCTCGCGCCGGAGGCCCGTTGGGCCTGGCCGGACAGTCTCCATCTCACGGTGGCGTTCTTGGGAGAGATCCCGGACGCCTCCGTGCCGGCGGTGGGCGCGACGCTGGGCAAAGTCGCTTCGCAGCATGAACCGTTCACGTTGAGCGCGCGGGGAAGTGGGACGTTCGGTCCGCTCGACGCGCCGAAAGTGCTCTGGGTGGGGATCGGCGGAAACGTCGAGGCGCTGCTCGAGTTTCAGCGTGAGCTCACGGTTGCGCTCGCTCCCCTGGGCGTTGCGCCGGACCACGAGGTCTACACGCCGCACGTCACGCTGGCGCGCGCGAAGCACCCTCGAGGAGATGCCTCATTAGGTCGGTGCGGCGATACCTTCCGAGACTCCGTGTTCGGCGATCTGCTCGTGACGAACGTCGCGCTGCTCTCCAGCCAGAACGATCACGATAGGATGCGCTACACGGTGCTAGAGCGGCACGTGTTGGGATGACCTAAGAAGAAGCAACGGCCGGACTTCGTGCACATCTTCCGATGCCGGGAAACCAGGCGCGGGCGCGTTGTCGGGGGCTTGGATTTCCCCGGTTTCGTTTCGACGGGGTTGTGGCTCGGCTCTCGTGGCGGTGTGGCCTAACGCCACCAGACGATCGACAGCACTCCGATAATCAGCGCCAGGCCCAGGATTCCGACCTCGATCCAACCGAGGATTCGCGCGCCTTTGGCGAGAGAGCGGCCCTTCGCTGGAGACTCACCGCGTTCGATCGCTTCCAACTCTTGCTGGGCCAGGATGATCGCGGGGATTCCTAGGAACGGCATCATACAGTTGAGGCCGACCAAGGCGAGCAGCAGCGACGTCACTGCCCGCTTGGACGACTTGGGTTCGAAGCACCTTTCGCAGAACGAGCGTCCCTCGTGCTCGTGCGCGCAGAGATCGCACGCGAAGCTCCCGCAGCGGGCGCAAGCGATCGCCGCGGCTTGATCCGGATGTTCTCTGCAGGTGGCTCCGGTGAGATTCATCGGCTCAGACGCCGCGGGCCGCCATGCCGCCGATCAGGTTGCAAATGAGGCTGCCGCCCATTCCCACGAAGAAGGCCGTAATCACCTGCTGGCGCTTGGGGTGCTGGAACTCGGTGAACATGTAATAGAGGATGTAACAGGGGATACAGAGCGTCATGAACCCCTTGCCCACGCTCTTCTGGAAGGCGTCTATCAAAATGATGATGCTCGCCACCAGCTGCACCAAGCCAAAGATCACTCCCAGCACACTGAACAACGCCATCGACGTACCTCGCGGGTGCTAGGGGAATCGTTCCCCTAGAAAGAGAAAGACGAGCAGCCGAATGACCCCGAACCCCAGGAAGGCGGTGAAGGTGATTCGGTAAATTCTTGCGACCGTGGCTCCGCGGGATCGAAGCCACCCCTCGAAGCGATCGCGACGGGCCGCTCCGGCCAAGGCCAACACTGCCAGCACCAGGAACGTGGGCCAGGCCAAAACAGAGAACGGGTTCAGCGCCAACGCGGTCATCCACTCGCCCTGACTCAGCGCCGCGATCGCTCGGGTCATCCCGCAGCCTGGGCAGGGCAGCCCCGTGAAGGCGTGGAGCATGCAGAGATCCACCCCCAGGCCCTTGATGGGAAAGACGAACGACGCAGCCATCACCCCGAGCGCGACGTAACGCGCCGACGGTGCCAGCAGGGCTTGGTACGTCCAGGGATTGGGCGGGGTTGCGGTGGTGGATTGCAGACGACTCAGCGTATGAGAGCCGGTACCTGGAAGGAAAGAGTTGAGATAGAAGGCCTACCCGATGCAAGTCGACGACGAAGTGGAAGCGATGTCCTCCCCCAAGCCCTCTGAACCGACCCCGCCCGGTGCGGTCTTGGAAGAGCGTGCTCAAGAGCCGGCAGCCACCCAGGAAATGGGGGATGGCGACGACGAGCTCGACGTCGCGGCGGACGAGCTGCTGGTGGACGACCTGGATGAAGACTTCACCTTCCGGATGAGGGATGAGGGAGAGCTTTCGCTTCTGGCCACCGACATCGCCCGACTGGGTCAGCTTTTCCCCATCGACGTTCGGCCCTCCGGGGAGGGGCGATACCAGGTCATTTGTGGCTTCCGCCGTCTCGCCGCCATCAAGTTCCTCCAGCGCGAAAAGGTTCAGGCCCGCCTCCACGATGGGCTCTCCGACGAAGACGCGCTGCTGATGGCGCTGGCCTCCACCATCCATGCGGAGCCGCTGCCCCGCGAAGGGCTGGAGTCGCTCAAGGGCCGGTTGGAGCGTGAAGGGCGCCTCTTCTCCGCCGCGCAGGACATGCTGGAGCGCGCGCTGATGACGGAAGATCCGCTCGCGCCGGAGACAGTCGGCGAGGACGGGACGCCGGTCGAAGTGAAGACCACGAGCTCCAACGAAGAAGAGATCGACGCGGACGAGCTCGCCGACGATGTGACGCTGCGCCTGGGGGAGATAAACCAGGACCTGGCGCTGCTCGCGGATGTCTTCTCCTCGCTGGACGACGGCAAGCGCCAGGAGCTGCTCACCCAGCTGCGCTACTCGTCAGACCTTGTCGCGTTCCTGGAGGGCAAGTGATGTCGTCGGACCGCGCGCGGTTGCTGGAGCTGCTCACCCAGCTGTCCTTCGAACGGCGCAAGGTGACGCTCTCGTCCGGTAAAGAGTCTGACTTCTACATCGACTGCAAACGCACCGCGCTCACCGCGGAAGGGCACTTCCTGATCGGCCGGCTTTTCCTCGCGGCGATTCGCGAGAAGTCTCCCGAGGCTCGGGCCGCGGGTGGGCTCACGCTGGGCGCGGATCCGTTGGCTTCCGCCGTCGCGCTCACCAGCTATCTGGCGGGACAGCCGCTGCATGCGTTCATCGTGCGCAAAGAGCCCAAGGGCCACGGCACCGGTCAGTGGATGGAAGGGCGCAGCGCGATCGAGACCGGGTCACCTGTTGCCATCCTCGAGGACGTGGTGACCACTGGCGCGTCGACACTGAAGGCGATCGAGCGGACCGAGCAGGAAGGGCTCAAGGTCGCTCACGCGTTCGCGCTGGTGGATCGTCTGGAAGGCGGGCGTGAAGCGGTGGAAGCGAAGGGCTACAAGCTGACCACGCTCTTCACCCGGAAAGACTTCATTCCGTAACGCCGGTCTCTGCGCTGTCGAAGAGTCCCTGCTGCACCGGCTCCAGGCCGAGTGCCTGCCGAACCCGCGCGAAGCTCCGGCGGTGAATGGGCGTGGCGCCCAGCTCCTGCAGCAGCTTGCAGTGCTTCGGGGTGGGGTAGCCCTTGTGCTCCGCGAACAGATAGCCGGGATAGACGTTGTCCATCTCCGCCATCAGCGCATCGCGCGTGGTCTTGGCGATGATCGACGCGGCCGCGATGCTCAGTGAGAGTGCGTCGCCGTGGATGATCCCTTTCTGGGGGACGTCGCACTGGGGAATGGTCCGCGCGTCGACGAGGACGAAGTGCGGCTTGCACGAGAGCCCTTCGAAGGCGCGGCGCATCGCCAGAAGACCCGCGTGGTAGATGTTGATGGTGTCGATCTCTTCAATCTCGGCACGTCCGGTGGCCCAGCAGATCGCGTCGCGCTTGATGTGCACCGCCAGCTCTTCTCGCTTCTTCTCGTCGATGATCTTCTTCGAGTCGTCCAATCCGCGGAGCTTGTAGCCCTTGGGCAGAATCACGGCGCCAGCGACAACGGGACCCGCCAGCGGTGCCATCCCCGCTTCGTCCACGCCGGCGACCAGCTCCTTGCCTTCGTTCCAGAGCTCCACTTCGAAGCGGAGCAGGTTGCGCAGGCGCTGGCCTTCGGCGCGGTTCTTCGCGCGCCGCTGCTTGATCGACTTCACCAAGGCCTGGACGCTGGCGCGATCGTCGCGTTCCAGTGCTTCGAGCAGACCCGCGGGCACGGCCAGCTCGCGTTCCACGTAGCGGGAGCGCAGATCCGAGACTGGCATCGACAGGAGCTTTTCGAGCGTGGGCATGATCAAGGGCTCAGCTGGAGAGTAAGGCTCTGCGGTGAAACGGAACAACTGCAGTCGCTGCAGGTGAACTCTACTTGCGCGGTCTGACTGGCCCCGGTGCCCGTTTCAGCGGTCAGCCGCACGGTCCCTGTTCCAATCGTGTCTGTCACGTCATTGGTGATGCCAGCGCCGTTGGTTGTCGCGGTCACCGTCTTACCCGTGCCCACGTTCTTCGCGGTCACGGTCGCTCCCTCGACGGCCGAACCGGCGGCATCCACGACTTTCACCACCACGACCGCGGGCGATTCGAAACAACCGATGGACGCGCGTCCGCCGTCAGGCAGGAGCGTGCCGGGCCTCCCGCCGCACGCGAGAGAGGTCACGCTTAGAAGGAGGCAGAACCGGAGGTGCATGGTGCGGGACTCTACCAAGTAAGGCTGTTCTGGAACCGCGGACTCCAGCGCACGTCGGGAGAATCGCCTCTAACGACGGCCGCGGCTCCTTGGGACGATTTGCTGGGTGATTTGGATCGCGGTGCCGGTCGAGAGGCGAGCGGCATGTCCGGTACCTTTCTTTAGGCTTTAACGGGCGACATCCGGGTCAGCGCGAACTGCGCGGCGCTGGTGCCGGGGTAGCGCTCGATCACAAATTGATAGATGGCGTTCGCTTTCCGCGCGTCGTTCATGCGTTCGCCATAAACGCGGGCCAGCACGACGAACGCACGAGGCGCAATTGGATCGCTCGGGTCGGTCTCGGATGCCGCGGTGAGCGCGCGAACTGCCAAAGGGTAATTGCCTCGCGTGGCGGCGCCCTGGCCCACCGCGAAGTGGTAGCTGGACGGAAGCTGATGCGGCGCGAATTGCGGAGCTCCCGAGTAGATCTCCACGGCGCGATCCACGTCGTTCCCATCCACGGACCGCTTCACCTCTTCGAGCGTCGCGGCGATGCCGGTGGCGGCGACGGTGGGCTCCGGCGGAGCGGGTCGCAGGTTGTCGATGTCCCGTCGAGCCGAACCGGTGAGGGTGAGGCTGCCGCGCGGCTCCGTGGCGATGACCGGCTCAAAATAGTCATCGGCCATCCCGTAATCGAGCGCATCGCCGTGCAGATAGAGCAGCAGGCCGACCACGCGCGCCATCACGAAGGCGGGGTAGAGCTCGATCACCTCCGCGACCCAGTGCGAGAGAAAGGGCACTGGGATCTTCATGATCAGCAGCGCCACGCCGCCCAGCAGCAGGCGCAGACCGAAGAGACCCGCCAGGGCGGCGACTGCGGTCGCGTAGCTGCGAGGGATGCGTTGGATGTACGCCACGATTACGACGGGGTTGAGGATGCGCACCAGCCCGCCGCCGGTGGCGCCCACCAACACGGCCATGGGCGAGTACGTGATGCCGGCCACCGCGACCAACCAGAAGACGGGATCTCGTACCAGCTGGCCCGCATGGAAGAAGCCGTCAGCGCCGTACCGCTTCGCCACGTAGAGCGCCGCGGGGGCCCACACGAAGCTGCTGGCGATGAAACCGCGGATCGCTGGGAGCACAACGTCCGTCGAGACCTCGGTGACATCCGGGATGGAGATGTCCGTCTCGCCGCGGGCGGTGAGGCGAATGATGTGGAACATCATCGACCAGAACGTGAGGACCCAGAACCCGAAGCCCAGCGTCTTCGCGAAAAAGGGAAGAGGCCAGAGCGCGCCGCTCAGCGAGGCGGGGATGGCGGCCAGAACGAACAGCGCCAGAAGTCCGGCGGGCGTGAAGGGAAACGCGAGCGCCGCGGGTAAGCGGGCCCCAAAGCTGAGGCGACTGCGGTGAGCTTTGAGCTGTCGAGTGGTTCCTCCGCAGAGCGTGCAGGAGTCGAGCTCGGTGCGCATGGACAACGCCTGGGTGGCTACGCAGTCCGGGCACAACTGCGCCTGACAGGACTGGCACACCCAACCCGCAGTCTCTGTGGGGTGGCGCTGACAGCGAGGCGGCTCTCCGGCGACCATGGATGGGTAAGGCTACCAGTGGGACTGCTTGGAGAGAACCGGTTCAACCCTCGCACGTCGCCGCACCGCGGCGGGCAGGCCTACATGGTGATGTCGTCCCAGCCCGCTTCCAGCCACTTTGCAAACGCGGCCTTCTGTCCGGCGGTCGCGCCCTCTTTGCGCATGACGTAGGCCGCGTCCAAGGGCTTGGCGCCCAGGGTGACGGGGAGCTCGATCAGCCGATCGCGGCGGAACACGGTGAGGGTGACTCGGTCGCCTTCCCGCTTGTCGTCGCAGCGGCTGGGGAGTGACCCGGAGTCGACGCGTACTCCATCCAGCGCCACCAGCTCGTCGTCTGAGTACACGCCGGCGCGCATCGCGGGAGAGCGGTCGAACACGGACGAGATGGTGGATGCTCCTCGGGTGATCACACCCACCCATCCACCTCCGCGACCTTCGCTGCGAGGCCGAGGCGGCGTTCCTCCCTTGTCGACGCCGGACTCCTTGGCGCGGAAGTGAAGCTCCAACCCTACGTGCGCGAGAGGAGACCAGTCCAACTCGTCGGTGCTGCGCAGAGTGCGATCGAAGAAGGGCCGAAGATCGACGCCCGCCCAC
>JBQTKE010000435.1:0-20657 GCA_052386435.1 Myxococcaceae bacterium | reverse complement strand
GTCTTGCGGAACGAACCGGACGCGCGCAACCGCGGGCGCGAGATGGGATCCACCGCGGACTCCACCGGTACGAACACAGGATCCGGCGCTCGGCGCGACCTTCCGCTGAGCGGCGCGACGCCGGCATCGAAGTCTCGACGAGATACTCTGCTGTCCGCAGCGACTGCTCGACGTGAGCCTCCGCTGACTTGCGCGACGCCGAGCTCAGCGGCTTGCGGCAGCGCGCTGCCTTCCGGTGGCACCGGCAAGCCATTCGGACCAAACACGAGCGCGGGCATCTGTCCCGGATCGCTGGGCGGCGGCGCGGGCATGCTCAACACGGGGCCGGGCGTGGCGGGACGTGGTGGCGGCGTCGCGATCCGTCCCGACGCGCGAACCGCCAACCAAGGCAGTTGCTCATCCACATAAGCCTTCAACCCCGCCTGCGTCGCTTCGATCTCCATCGAACGCAGCATCAGCCGCAGCTCGTTGAGCAACGCCCGAACCGAAGCGGGCCGGTCCGAGGGATCCAGTGCCAGCGCGCGCAGCATCAAGACGTCAAACTCGGCCCCGACGTTCGAGGTGAGCCGGCTGGGACGCGGCACAGGCTCGGCTCCGAGACACGGTTCTCGCGCAGCGGCCTGCAATGACGAGTAGCCGGTAATGACCTCGTAGAGCAACGCCGCCAGCGAATAGACATCCGCGAGATCGTCCGCGACCTCACCTCGGCGAAGCTCGGGCGCTTGATACGGCGAGAGACGACGGCTGCCGATGCCTTCCCCAAAACCGCGCACCCGCACCGCGCCCAGGTGATCAACGTCGACACAGTTGGGGTCCAAGTTGCCGTGGAGTCCGCTGCCGCGCTCGTGCGCACGCGCCAGAACTTCCCCCGCAGCCAAAATGATCTGAACACCCACCGACGTCGGCATCCGTCCAGGCGTCTGACGATCCAGCACTTCTCGCAACGAAACGCTGGCGGTCCCCGGCTTGGAATCGAGGGCCGTGCTGGCGACTGGCTCCATCAATTGGCGGGACGTGTTCATTCCAGGTCACGGGTAAGCAATTACCGTACCCATGAGATAGCTCACTGAAACCACGGTTGTCTTCAAGAATCTCTCGCAGCCCTAAATGCGGATCGAAGTACCAATGGTTCATGGGTGTCGCACCCGCAGAACCACGCTCGAGGCGGCGGAGCCTTTCCGCGCGCTCAAGCCGGTGCTGGAGGGAGTGGGGTTGGAACGCGAAGAACAGCCGTGACCGCTCAACGCAAGAACGTCCGCGGCAGCCAGATGGGTAGCCACGCCGGGGCGGTGCCGGACGTGACGCGCATCATCCCCGTCCCATCCGCGCGCATCACGTAGACCGCGGGCGCTCCCGAGCGATCCGAGACGAACGCGAGGTACTTTCCATCCGGCGACCAAGTCGGAGCATCCTCGTTGAAATCGCCTCGGGTCAGCGGCTCACTCGTGCGCTTCACCACATCAGCGCTCCACAAGTGCATCTGTCCGCCGCGGGCACGCTTGGCAAACGCAACCCGAGCTCCGTCAGGCGACCAAGCGAGGTCCTTCTCTTTCGGCTCCGGCATCTTCGTGCTGCTGGGCGCGTTCGGCTCGTCATGCACGCGGACGCCATCTCCGCCGAGCGGAGGCACCAGGTAGATTTGATCCTCAAGGTTTCTCGACGAGATGAACGCAATCACGCCCCCATCGGGAGACCAGCGCGGAGATATATCCTCACCGGCGGTTGCAACAATTCGCTGTGAATTCTTGCCATCGCCGTCCATCACATACAGGTTCGGCTCTTGGTCTCGGCTCGACGTGAAAACAATTCGGCCTTCCTTTGAAACATCAGGCTCGAAATTCCCCTCGCGGTTTTCGGTTAGCCGCTTGCGCTGCTTGCCCGCGCTGTCGATTCGATAGATCTCTGAGAATCCCTCGGCGCTGCTCGCCACCGCCAACCACTTTCCATCGCGCGACCAGCTGGGAGATCGCACGCGCGCGGCCGGAGGATGGAGGCTCACCGTCCCCCCGTCGGCCTTGAGCGCGAGCAGCCATTCGCTGTGCTGCTCCCCGTCTCCTTGCGTGGCGATCACCGCCAACACGCCGCCATCGGGCGACAACGCCGCGGGAAAGTGCGCGGCAGAACCCTGGGTGAGCACGTGCTCTCCGCCGTCGGTCAGATCCACCACGTGAAGCTGCGGCCTCTTCGCGGCTTCACTGACGAAACCCAGCGCCCACGGCAACCGGGGAACCTCGTCGTTGAACGTGAGCGGATCCGCCCGTCGAATCCCCGCGTCCACGGTGGGTCCCGCGAAAACCGCAGCGGCCTTCTCAGGCGTCCTGCCGCAGCGCTCACAGGCGCTGAGGAGGAGCATCGAGAAGACCGCTGTCAGAGGGAGCGTTCGCACGCGCCCCGAAGGTCTAGCGCACTTGGATCGCGTCGGCCACGACCACGGAGCCTTCCGGCGCCGAGCGCGAGATGACGATCTTGTTCCACCCCGCGGTGAAGTTGAACGTGCCGACGTTACGCCACGCACCACCGTTCACCCTTTGGTCTGCGACGCCCACACCTACCTGATTGCCCTGGGCGTTGAACGCGTGGAACGTGGCGTTGGCGGAGCGGTTCGTGCCCGCAGTCCACCAGGCGTCGACAGCTTTGGCCGCGTCCGCGGCGAGCTTGAAATAGAAGATCGCTCCGTCGCCGCCGGGCTTGGTGGAGGCGAAGTAGTAACCGGTGCCGAAGAACCCACGCGTGGTGGAGGTGCCGGTCCAGGTCGTGGAGACCTGGAGGTAGCCCTTCGACTGATCATTCTTCAAGTTGTTGCTGTCGATGACGAGCGCGGAGGCAGAAGGTGGAACCTGAGGGTTGGTCGGATTCGTCGGCGTCACCGGTGGCGGGGTGGGGTTCGTCGGCTCAACCGGCGCGGTCGCGCAGACCGCGTTGAGCTTCGCCATGTACGTCGTCCACGGCCAGTTCGGACCCGGATCCGTTCGGTTGTATGGCTGGAGCTGACCGTGGCCCACGTAGTGGAAGCGGTCACGTGGGATGTTGTGGTTCTTGCTGATGCTGCAGGACAGCCGCGCCGAAGCATCCAGCTGCGCCGCCGGCCACGTCTTCTGGCTGGCGAAGCCGCCGTGCTCAATGCCGACGGTGAAGTTGTTCGACGACGTGCCGGTGCGAAGGCATTCGGCGTTGCCGTTCAGCTTGCAGTTGTAGGTCGCGCCAATGTGCCAACCGCGGTTGCCCTCGCGAACCAACTGCGAAACCTCGCTGTCGGGCGACACCACGTAGTGCGCGGAGACGCCGGAGCGGGCTTGAGTGAGCCAGCTCCAACAGGACGAGTAGCTGCTCTCACAGGTGTGGATAATCACCATCGCCACATTGGTGGGACGGGTGTCGAAGTTCGGAGACGCGCGCCAGACGGCGGGACCGAAGTCCGGACCGGCCAAACCCTGCTTCAACGAGGTCACGTCTTCATCGGAAGTGGTGAGCCCACTGATCGCCGTCCCCATGTCCGAACCCAGCTCGCCCACTCCTTGGGTCAGGGTCGCGAAGATTTGATCACGCACATACGCCTTGCGCGCTTCCGGATCATCAATGCCGCTGACCTGTTCCAGCGCCGGCGCCCAGCCCTTGAGCTCGCCGCGCGAGATCTTCAGCTCCGTGGCCGCGGCGGAGAGCAGCGCGGCACCCGCGCGGATGTTCGCCTTCGAGTCCGACTTGAGCTGCTCCACCGAGACGCCAACCAGCTGCGCGGCCTCCTCCAGGACTTCGGAGCGCAGCGCCATCATGCCGTAGCGCGCGATCTGCCCGTCGAACTCAGCCTCACCCGCGACCATGTCGTAACGGGTCTCCGCGTACGCCAATGCCTTGAGCAGGACCGCCGGCACGCCGAACTCTGTGCCCGCCGCTTGAAACTCCGCGTCATAGGTTGCGGACGTGCGCAGCGCCGATTCTTCCGCGACCGCAGGATCGCTCTCAGTGTCGACACCGCCTTCTTCCGTCAGCAAAACCGTGCTCTCCCCACAGCCGACAGCGGTCGTTACAGCGACCAGCAGAGCGGTCAGCAGAAGGTGCGTTCGAAGAAGAGTCATGGATTGGGCCCGGAGAGAGGGGAACGGGCGCAACGTTTAGCAGGATTCATTCCCACGCCCGGAGGAGCGCACTTTCCTTCTTTTCCCTCTGGGAGCGTCAAGAGATTTAACTAAATCGATGAGCACGCGGGTGGGCACTGGCCCGCGCATGTTCAGAGTGAGGACACGCTGTTGTCAGGAGTTCTGACAGAGACGAAATGGGGGGAATTGTAGGCGATTTCAGCTCTGAGAAAGAGGCTCAGAGTTTGCGCGCCTGCGCCTCTTCTCGCGCGCGCTGCAACGCGGCCCCCGTCTTCTCCGCGAGCACGCCGACGTGGGGCGCAAACATCATCGTCTCGTGCGTCCCCGGCACTGACTCGACGTCAATCCCGTGCAGCCCATGACCGGTCCAGCCCAGCTCGCGACCGGCGCCCTCGACCTGGAAGCCCTCATCCAGCGCATGAAACAACGTGAGTCGCGCGGGAATGGGCACCGGCTGGTAGTGCGCGGCCGCCTCGAGGAACGCGTAGGTGAGCTGGAGATCTCTCAATTCATACGGAATTGTCTCACCGGCGCTCTGGTGCATTCGGATCTTCAGCTCGTCCGCTCTGAGCTTGAGCTCTCTCGCGACCCGCTCGCGCCCTTTGCGCCACAAGTACGCGGGCCCTTCCAAAGACACGCGATCCAACCTTTCCGCAAAGCCAGGCGTCTTGAGTTTCAAACTCGGGTGATACGTGTCCAGCATCACCAACGCGGCGACCCGTTCGTCCTGACGCGTGAGCTGCCGCGCCATCTCGTAGGCGATCAACCCGCCGCCACAGTAGCCACCCAGGTAGTAGGGACCGTTCGGCTGCAGGGCGCGCACCTCGAGCAGGTAGCGCTCCGCCATCTCTTCGATCCGCTGATGCGGCGGTTCGCGCCCATCCACACCGCGGGCCTGCAGGCCATAGACGGGCTGCTCCGGTCCCAATCCCTTCGCCAGCTCGTGAAGGTTGAGCACATTTCCGCCCGCGCCGTGAACGCAGAAGAACGGTGGCAGCGCGCCGCCGCGCTGGATGCGGACGCGGTGCGCCAAGGGCCCCTTGCCGCCGCCCTGCTCGCGTGCCCGCTGCGCCGCGTCCGCCAGCTCTGCGACGGTGGGGCCGGAGAAGAGCGTGCTCAAAGGCAGAGCAATGCCGGTGCGCCGCTCCAGCTGCGCGAAGAGCTTCACCGCGAGGAGCGAGTGGCCACCCAATTCGAAGAAGCTGTCATTCAGCCCGACTTTCTGAATACCGAGCGTCTCTTCGAGGAGCGCTGCCACCTCACGCTCCAGCGGCTCCAGTGGGGGCGCATGAACCCTGCGCGATGCTGCTGTTTCCAGGAACGGTTTGGGCAGCGCCCTGCGATCCACTTTGGCGTTGGGGGTGAGCGGCCACGCATCGAGCTCCACCCACGCGGTGGGCACCATGTAGTCGGGCAGCTTGGCCTTCGCCGTCTCCTTCAAGGCGTCGACGGTGACCGGCGCGGACGTGAGGTAGTACGCGACCAGCCGCACGTCACCGGGACGCTCTTCGCGAGCCAGCACCACCGCATCGCGAATTGATGCGTGCGTCTTCAAGGCGGCTTCAATCTCGCCGAGCTCGATGCGGAAGCCGCGGACCTTGACCTGGTTATCAAGGCGGCCCAAAAACTCCAGCGCGTCGCCCTTCCAGCGGGCCGCATCGCCGGTGCGGTACATGCGCGCGCCTGGCTCCTTTGAAAAAGGATCCGCGAGGAAGCGTTCAGCGGTGAGCTCCGGCCGGCCGAGGTATCCCCGGGCAACGCCATGCCCACCGATGAAGAGCTCTCCCTTGACGCCGCGAGGCACCGGCTCGAGCGCCGCGTCCAGCACGTAGAGCTGGGTGTTGTCGACGGGCGCGCCAATGGGCACCGCGGTGCTTCCCTCCTTCACCCGCTCCACCGTCGACCAGATGGTCGTCTCGGTGGGACCGTACATGTTCCAGACCGAGCCCCCTCGAGCGAGCAGCGCGTCCGCCAGCTCACGCGGCATCGCTTCGCCACCGCAGAGCACCTTGAGCGCGCCGTCGCCTTTCCAGCCGGACTCAATGAGCATGCGCCACGTCGCTGGAGTGGCTTGCATGAAAGTCGCGCCGGAGCGTTCCAACTTCTCCCGGAGCAGACGCGGATCCGCGGCGACCTCACTGGCCACCACCTCCACGTGCGCGCCGCTCACCAAGGGCAGGAACAGCTCCAGCCCGGCGATGTCGAAAGAGACAGTGGTGATCGCCAGCAGGTGATCGCTCGCGAAGATGCCCGGCTCGCGGCGCATCGACGAAAGAAAGTTGCTGAGCGCGCGGTGCGGGACCTCGACCCCTTTGGGACGGCCGGTGGATCCCGAGGTGAAGAGCACGTACGCCACGTCGTTCGCGGTGGCGCCTTCGGACAGCAGTGGCGAAGGACGGTTGGAGAGATCTTCGATGTCGATGAAGCGCACGCCTTCGACGACCGGGAGCTGCGCGCGCACCGAACGCTGGGTGAGCAGAGCTGTGGGGCGCGCGTCTTCCAACACCAGGCGAAGTCGCTCCGGAGGATGCCGGTAATCGAGCGGGACGTACGCCGCGCCGGCTTCGAGCACACCGAGCAGCGCGGTCACCAACTCTGTAGAACGCTCGAGGGCGACCGCGACGCGGTCTCCCGGGCGTGCTCCCAGCTCACGCAGTTGTCCGGCGATGGATCCGCTGCGAGCGGTGAGCTCAGCGTAGGTGAGCGTTCTGTGCGCATCGCTGACTGCGCGGGCCTGCGGGTGAAGCCTGGCCTGGGCGGCGATGCGCTGAGGCACCAGCGCGTCAGGCGCTTCGCTGCGCGCCACGAAGGATCTGTCTTCCGTGAGTGCGCGACGCTCCAGCGCGCTCAACATCGGCAAGCGCTGCACCGTCTGCCGCGGATCCGCGACCACAGCCTCGAGGAGCGAGCGGTAGTGGTGAAGAAGCCGGTGGATCGTCGCCGCGTCGAAGAGCTCGGACGCGTACTCCGCGCTGGCGCTGCGGCCGAGCTCGCCGTCGAGCACGAAGAGGCTGAGCTCGAACTGAGAGGCGCCGCGGTGAACTGGAAGCGGCTTGAGGTTGAGCGCGCTCAGCCCGTCCCAGCGCATGGGCGCGTTCTGGTAGTCGAACATCACCTGGAACAGCGGAGAGCGCCCGCGCTGCCGTTCGATGGCGAGCTTGGTGACCAGCTGTTCGAACGGGAGATCTTGATGCGCGTAGGCGTCGAGGGCGGTGTCTTTCACCCGCGCGAGCAGCTCGATGAAAGGCCGATCAGGAGCGAGCTCGGTGCGCAGGACGAGCGTGTTGACCAGCGTGCCCAGAAACTGCTCGGAAGTTTGCCAAGTTCGGTTGGCAATGGGGACGCCCACAGCGAGGTCCGTTTGGCCCGTGTAGCGGTAGAGCAGGACCTTGAACGTGGCGAGCATCACCATGAACGGGGTGACGCCATGACGAACCGCGAGGTCGCGCACGCCGTCGAGGAGATCGCCCGGTAGCTCCAACGGCTCCAGTCCGCCGCGCCAAGAGCCGTTGGGCGAACGCGGGTGATCGGTGGGGAGCTCGAGCAACGGCGGGTTCGCGAGTTTCTTCTTCCAGAACTCCAGCGCAGTCGCGAGGTGCTCCGGCGTGAAGAGCGCCCGCTGCCAATGCGCGTAGTCCGCGTACTGCAGCGCGGGCGGCGATTGGGCTGAGGTGTCGCCCGAGCGCATTCGCGCGTAGGTGGAGGAGAGCTCCGTGAGCAGCACGCCCATGGACCAGCCGTCGATCACGACGTGGTGCAGACTGACCGCGAGCACGTGGTGTGACGCCTTGACGCGGTAGAGCTCCGCGCGGAAGAGCGGACCACGGGCGAGATCAAAGGGCGCGCACGCCAGAGCGTCCGCGCGCCTTTGGGCCTCCTCTTCCGTCGCGTCAAAGACCTGAAGCTCCGCGGAGAGGTTGGGGACGAGGACACACCGCGGCTCGCCGTCCACCGCGGGATAGGCGGTGCGAAGAACTTCGTGACGTCGGACCACGTCCGCGAAGGCAGCGCGCAGGGTTGGCACGTCCAGAGACTCGCCGTCGACGCGCAGTGCGCCGCAGACGTTGTACGCGGAGCTCTCCGGTTCGAGTTGGTAGAGATACCACATGCGCTCTTGCGAGAAGGAGAGCCGCAAGGGCTGGTCGCGCGGCACCGGAACGATTGGCGGCGTGGCCGGGCGCGCTTGCAGGGACGCGACATGTCTCGCGAGCGTCACCGGCGTCGGACTCTCGAAGAGCGCGCGCACCGGCAGCTCCACGCCCACGGTATCGCGCAGACGTGAAGCCAGCTGCGTCGCCACCAGCGAGTGACCGCCCAGCGCGAAGAAGTCATCGTTCGCTCCGACTTTGCTGACGCCCAGCAGCTCGGACATCAGCGCGGCGATGCGCCGCACCAACGCGTCTGGCGCGGCGGTCTTCTCTTGGCGGCGGGCGCGCGGCTGGAGGCGCTCCAATTTTCCTTCCAGGTAAAGCTCACGGCAGCGGCTGCGCTGGATCTTCCCGCTGGTGGTGCGCGGCACGCCGCCTGGACCCAACAGCACCACATCGTGAAGGGGAAGCTCATGCGCGTCGGAAATCGCGTTGCGCAGCGCGACTGAGATTTCCCCGGGGTCTTGTCCTGGCGCCAAATCGACTTCCTGCGCGAGCACGAGCTGCTCCGTCCCCTCAACGTCAACGGAGAACGCGGCGCCCGCCGCGGGGCGAACCGCCGCGTGCGCGTTCTGGGCGGTGAGCTCCAGGTCCTCTGGGTAGTGGTTGCGTCCCAGGAGAATGATCAGATCTTTGAGCCGACCCGCGACGAAGAGCTCTCCACCGCGCAAGAACCCCAGATCTCCCGTGCGCAGATACGGCCCTGCCCCGCTCTGAAGACGACCGCCGAAGACCTCCGCGTTCTTTTCGGGTTTGTTCCAGTAGCCCTGGGACACGCTCGGCCCACGCACCCAGATCTCACCCATGCCGTCAGTGGGCACGCGCGTTGCGAGATCCACCGTGAGGACTTCAAACCCCGGAAGCGCGCGACCTGAGCTGACAAGCGTCCGGCCCTCTTCCACTTCTTCGGTGACGTACGACGAGGTCACGGGCGCAGCGCAGACGCCGAGCGTCGCCTCGGCGAGCCCGTAGCAGGGCTGGAACGCTTCGCGCTTGAAGCCGCTGACCGCGAAGGCCTCCGCGAATTGCTCGAACGTCTCCGCGCGTACGCGCTCCGCGCCGGAGAAGGCGACGCGCCAAGTGGAGAGGTCGAGCGTGGGGCGTTGCTCGACGGAAATGCGGCGTACGCAATGTTGATAGGCGGAGTCGGGTCCGCCACTGACGGTTCCCCGGTAGCGACTGATCGCCCGCAGCCATCGGAGAGGGCGCTGCACGAAGGACGTGGGCGCCAGCAGGGTCACTTCCGCGCCAAAGAGAATGGGCGCGAGCAACGTCCCGATGAGCCCCATGTCGTGGTAGGGAGGCAACCACGTCACGATCCGATCTTCCGGTGTCACCGCCATCCCGTGCATCAAGGCCCTGGCGTTGGCCATGAGATCCGCGTGCGTGAGCTGGACGCCGCGCGGAAGACTCGTCGAGCCGGACGTGTACTGGAGCAGAGCGAGCGCGGTCGGATCGACGGGACGCGGAGGCTGCGCGGGACTCTGCGCGGCCGTCTCTTCGTCGGACGCGATCCAACGCAGCGCAGCCAGCGCCGATGGGGAAACTCGGGCAGAACGCGCTTCCTCCAACGACGCAGTCTTCGTTTCGCCCTGCGCCGAACTGTTCGCTTCGTCCGGCGCCGTACCCTTTGCTTCATTCTTTAGGTGTCGCTGAATCCGCGTGAGGAGATCCTGCGTGGTGAGTGCGACCGTGGCTTGCGCGTCCGCGATCAACGCCTCCAGCCGACCCATGGGCCGATTGAAGCGCGGCGGATACGCGGGAACGGCGACCAGTCCGGCATAGGCGCACGCAAAGACGCCGACGATGTATTCGAGCCCAGGCGCGTAGAGGAGGAGCACGCGCGAACCGGGCTCCACATCCGCCAGCCCCGCCGCGAGCGCCCGCGCACGTTCGTGAAGCTGCGCGTAGGTGAAGCAGACCGCGTCGTCTTCTCCGTCCTTCAAAAAACGAAAGGCGATGCGGTCTGCTTGAGAGGGAGAAAGCGCGCGGGCAGAGAGCACCCCCGCGAGCGCCTCTTCCGAGAGATCTTCAGGAATCCGCGAGGCCGAAGAGCGCACGAGCGGCTGAGATTATTCGGCCCAAGCGTCCTCATCCAGATGTGGGTAACGCAGACCGCCGGGTTGCATACAGTGGCCCCTGCGCGAGGATTCACTTGCAATGCGGCGAGCCAACCCTGCAAGGCGACGCCGGCGACGCTCTGCCCCTGACAACTTCAGCCGCGTGCGCTCAGCGCTTGTCGTCGCGCGGGCCGCCCGGCAGTGCGCTCGGGTTGCCGGCGCCGAGGAGCTGACCGATGTCAGTTTGTCCCGCGTGCAGAGACCCCAGTCGCTGCGCGTAGTGGAGCAGCAGCGCTCGGTTGTCCCCCACGGAGAGGTTCTGCAGCTCAAGCGCGCCGATGCGATCTTCCGGCGTGAACGCGCCCTCCGTCTTCTCCATGGAGAGCTTGTGCGGATCGTACGCGGAGCACTCGGCCTGGGTGTTGAGCAGCGAGTAGTCGTCGCCGCGGCGCAGCTCCAAGGTCACGGTGCCGGAGATCCCGCTCGCGACCCAGCGGGTGAGGCTGTCCTTGAGCATCAGCGCTTCGGGATCGAACCACTTGCCCTCGTACAGCAACCGGCCCAGTCGACGGCCTAGGGTCAGATAGAGATCGGTGGTGTCCTCATTGTGCACCGCGGAGAGCAACCGCTCGTAAGCAATGTGCAGGAGCGCCATGCCCGGGGCTTCGTACACACCGCGGCTCTTGGCTTCGATGACTCGGTTTTCGATCTGATCACTCATACCGAGACCGTGGCGCCCGCCGATCTCATTCGCGGTGGTGAACAGCTCGAAGAGCGACGCGAGCTTCGCGCCGTTGATCGACACCGGCACGCCCTGCGCGAACTGGAGGACGACCTTCTCCGGTTTGATCTCCACGTCCGACTTCCAGAACGGCACGCCCATGATCGGGTTGACCAGGGTCATTCCCTTGTCGAGGTGCTCCAGGTCCTTCGCCTCATGCGTAGCCCCCAGGACGTTGGCGTCAGTGCTGTACGCCTTCTCCGTCTTCATCGAGTACGGGAGCTTGATCGACTCCAGGTACTGCGACATCTCAGTGCGTCCGCCGAACGCATTCACGAACGCGCTGTCAAGCCACGGCTTGTAGATCTTCAGCGTGGGGTTCACGAGGATGCCGTAGCGGTAGAAGCGCTGGATGTCGTTGCCGCGGTGGGTGCTGCCATCGCCGAAGACATGCACGTCGTCTTCGCGCATCGCCTTGATGATGGCGGTGGAGGTGACGGCTCGGCCCAACGGCGTGGTGTTGAAGTACTTTCGCCCAGCGGTGGACAGATGGAACGCGCCGCACTGCAACGCGACGATGCCTTCGCGAACCATCGCCTCGCGACAGTCGATCAGCTTCGCGGCCACCGCGCCGTGCGTCATCGCGGTGGGCGGAATGTCGGCCGGGTTTTTCTCATCTGGCTGCGCCAGGTCCGCCGTGTAGGCGTAGACCTTGAGACCCTGGCGTGAAAGCCAGGCCACGGCGCAGCGGGTGTCCAGACCACCGGAGAAAGCGATGCCCAACTTCGTGCCCTGCGGAGGAAACGAACGGTAGATGCGGCTCATAGGGGCGCCCCACTAGCACGGTGCGGAGCGGACGTGTAGAGCGGTTGACGCACGGCGTGGTTGCACCGCCGCAAAGGCTGCCTACCTTGCCGACAACCATGGACCTGCAAGAGCAGCCCCAAACCCCTCGAATCGGTTATGCGCGTGAGCGAAATGTCCCTCGCAGCCACCGCCGACTTCGCGTCGAGCTGAACGGGTGGCGCGGCTACACCACGGACGTGTCGCTGAACGGGTTCTCGGCGGTTCTGCTCGGGTTGCCTCGGCGAGGCGGTGAGGTTCGCGGCACCATCGAGATTGGCAAGCGGGCCTATATGTTCAGCGGCCAAATCGTCTGGGTGATTCAAGATCCCGACAACCGTGGAAGCCGCGTGGGCGTGCGCTTCAGTGGAATCGAGAACCTGTACCTCCAATCGTTCGCCATGAACGGCACGCATCCTCTATAGACGTCCGGAAGGTCTTCGCCTTCCGCCATGGACGCCACTGCCCGCATTCGCGCGTCGCTCGAGTCCTCCCTCGCCGCGTTGCCCGCCCCGGAAGCGCTGAGGGACGTGGAGGCGCAGCGGACCGTTCGCAGATTGCGCGAGCGGCTGACGCGAGATCTTCTTCCGCGGCTGGCTGGCGAGCACCCCACCCTGCTCGTTGGAATCGCCGGACCCAACAACGCCGGCAAGTCGTCGCTCTTCAATGCGCTGGTCGAGAGCGCTCTTTCACCCGCGCGGCCTGAAGGCGGTCTCACCAAGCAATGTCTGGCCGCCGCGCATCCCTCCTTCTGGGAAGGCGCGCTCAAGGAACTGGTTGAGCGGCGCTACGACGTGGTTCGCGTGGAGAGCGCGGAGCAAGCAAAGGTCACCGAGCCCGGTCCGCCGGGTCGACTCTTTCTGGCGCTGCTGTCCACGATGCCGCCTGGTTTGCTGGTGATGGACACGCCGGACTTCGACAGCATCTACGTGGGGAATCGCGCCAACTCCGAAGCGCTGCTGGTCACGGTCGACGTGCTGCTCTTCGTCATCTCCAAGCAGACCTACCAGAACGCGGCGTTGGTCCAGTTTCTCAAGGAAGCGGTGGGCCACGGTCGCCCGTACGTGCTCGTTTATAACGAGGCCATGCGCGAGGAGATCGCCCGCGAGCATCTGGAGAAGTTGGCGCGCGACATCGGCACTGAGCCGCTCGCGCGTTATCGCGCCACGCACCAACCGGAAGTGGAGCTGGGCCAGGCGCTGCTGGTGATGCAGCCAGTGGGAAGTGACGTAGGGCTGCGAACGCTGCTCGTGGATCCGCCGCTGCGCGCGCAGGTGAAGGCGCAGGCCTTGGCCGCGTCACTCGCGGATGCACGCTCGGAGCTGGAGGGAGTTGCGAATGCGCTCGCTGCTGACGCCGCGGAGCCCAACCGTCTTCGTGCGAGGTTGCGTCGTGAGCTGCGGACCGCGGGCGAGCACGCCGCACGCAAATCGGTCCCGGCGGACATTTTAATCGAGGCGTTTCAAGACGAGCTCGATGAGCGTTCCACGTTCAATCGTGTGGTGCGCCGCCAAGTGCGACGCGCGGTCGGTGTGCTGGGCGTGGTGGGACGCGCGCTGCGCAATTCCTTTGCGGGAGAGCCGAAAGCGGAAGCAAAAGCGACGGAAGCAGTGGAGCGCGCGCTGCGTGAGGGACTGCGGCAAATGGTCGACTCGCTCGCACCTGAGGTAGCAGCCTGGCGCGGCGATGCACAAACCAAGGCGCTGCTCGCGGGCGCGTTGGGACCGGAGTTGTTGACGCAGCTGGAGCACCCGCTTCCCGAAGCAAGCATCGCAACGCCGCAGGATCGCGCCGCGCTCTACAAGTTCTGCCGCGAGCTGGTAATGACGGAGCTCAACGGCGACGAGCGGGAGCAGCTCCTACAAGCAGCGACGACGCTCGTTTACGCGTTGCCGGTGAGCGCCGCCGGGGCGCTGTCGTACGTGACAGGAGGTTTGGGCCAAGACGCCGCGGTGTGGATCAGCGCGGCGGTGGCCACGCCGGTGTTGCAGAAACTGGTGGATCTGCTGGGGAGCGGAATCCGCGACGAGGTGACGCGAAGCTGGGTGGAGCAGCACGGTGCCACGTTGGGCGCGGCGCTGGAGCGCGCGTTCTTTGGTCCGTTGCTGCAGCGCCTGGATGAGCTGGTGGCGAGCTCAGAACGGAGCGCGGCCGCGCTTCGCGAAGCAGCTGGAAAACTTCGCGTCCCCGGTCAGCGCAGCGCGCGGGAGCGAACATGAGCAGCAAAGATCAGCGCGCGGGAACGAGCGCGAGCAGCGATGCCCTTCCTCAACCAGACGAGTTGAACGCTCTCCTCGAGAAAGCGCTCCGGCTCCCCGCGCTCGCCCCCAGCGCGCCGCGGCTGCGTGCTCTCATCGCGGATTTCGCTCGAGATCGCCGCGCGGTACAGACGCCGCTGGTGCTCGCGCTGGTCGGAGCGACCGGCGCAGGAAAATCAACGCTCCTCAACGCTCTGGCGGGAGAGACCCTCGCGATCGAAGGAACCACTCGCCCCACCAGCCGCGAGGTGGTCATCTATGCGCCCCTGGACGCGAACGTGAGTGCGCTCGGAGTCGGTGCCGACGTTTCGCGCTATCGCCCGCGTGCGATGGAGCCGTGGGCGGGGCAGATCTTCGTCGACACGCCGGATGTGAACAGCGTCGAGCAAGCGCATCGGGAGAGGGCACGGGCGGTGGTGGAGAATGCGGACGTCGCGATCGCGGTGATGCACAAGGGCGCGGTGGTGGAGGCGGCGCAGGTCGAGTTCCTCAGAAACTTCGCGCAGAGGCGAAGACTGCTCTTCGTCCTCAACTTCGCGGACGAGCTCCTGCCCGAATCGCGCGAGCAGCTCAAGCGGCAGGTGCGTCAGGTCGCTGCAGCCCAGCTGGGTCTGGCGGAGAATGAGGTTCCCATCTTCGCGATCAGTGCGCTGTCGGCAAAGCGCGGCGAGGATCCGTCCGGTGAGTGGCCACTGCTTTACGCCGCGCTTCGATCTCTGGGCCGTGAGGCGGAGATTGAAAGGGTCCGCGCGGGAAACGCCGCCGGAATTTTGCGCGAGCTGAGCGGCGTAATCACCCCCGCGTTGACCAGGACCGAGACCGCGCGCAACGCGGTGGCGCAGGCGCTGGATGCGAATGCGGCTGGCGCGGCCAAGACGTTACGAAAGGATTTCGCGGACAGGCTTGATCGCTCACGTGGACATTTGCGCACCGAGGTCCGGCGCGCGGCGGCTGGACGTTGGTGGGGACCCGCTGCGTGGTGGATGCGGCTCTCCGCGCTGGGCGCAGGCGGGTTGGGCGGAGCGGCGCTGGTGGCGCGACACAATTTGCCGGTGGGCTTGGCGGTCGCTGCTGTTTCTACAGCCATCGACAAACTCAAAGATCAAACGTTGGCCGCGGCCGCGGACCGACGCGTGATCTCCGAAGCAGATCCGGCGCTGGTAGAGACCGCGCGGGCGGCGGTGACCTCGGCACGTGTAATCGCGCAGCAGCAAGGACTCGGTCCGGATCTGGTGGGTCTGCCGAGCGCCGCGGCTCTGCTTGAGCAGTTGGAGGACGCGCGCGGGCAAGCGTGGGCGTACACCGAGCGAGAAGCAGTGAGCGCCGTGGTCCACACGTGGTGGCGCTGGGCGCGGTTTCTTTTGCTGCCGCTGGTCAACCTTCCGCTCTTCGCGCTGCTCTGCCACGTCGCGTACAACGTCGTGCGTTCGTATTTGTACGGACCGCCGTATCTTGGGCTGGACTACTTCCTCAACGTCGGCGCGCTGACGGGAGTGCTCTCCGCGGGCGGCGCGCTGCTCGCGTCGCTGAGTCTGCTCGGCGCGGCCTCACGCGTGAGGGCGGCCGCGTTGAAGCGATTCGAGGTGTCGGTTCAACGGATCTTCTCGGAGCTGTCCGCCACCGCTTACTCCGCACTCGAGTCAGAGCTCACCGCGGCCCGGCGTCTCGCGTCGTTCTGAGTCAGCGGCGCTCAGGTCACACACACTGAGCTCACCACCCCGCGCTGTAGCGATATCAACGCGGAGCTGGTACGGCTGAACCCCTGATGCTCTTCCGTCGGCCACTGCGGGTGGTTCATCACGAATACTACCGCCTGCCCTTTAGTGGCATGGAGGCAGTGTCAGGCATGGAGCCGCGGCGCGCCGACTACGTCGCTTGGTATCTGCTGGAGAAGGGACTGTTGCGGCGCGCGGACGTTCTCCGGCCGGAGGTCGCGACGTTCACCGAGCTGGGCCGGGTGCACACGCCGGCGTATCTCGAATCGCTGGGAAGACCGGAGACGCTGGCGGCGATCTACGCGGTCTCTCCCGCGGAGATTCCAGCGGACGCGTTGTTGGAGACGCTTCGAGTGGCGTGTGGCGGCACGCTGCTCGCGGCGCGCGAAGCTCTGGCCAAGCCGGGGCCGGTGATCAATTTGCTGGGCGGGTTCCATCACGCGCAGACAGACAAGGGCTCCGGGTTCTGCGCGCTCAACGATCTCGCCATCGCGCTCGCCACGCTTCGCTCTGAAGGATTCAACGGGCGCGCGGTGGTTATTGATGTCGACGCGCATCCACCCGACGGCACGGCCAACTGCCTCGCGAAGGATCCGAACGTTTGGATCGGCTCGCTCTCCGGCAGTGACTGGGGACCGTTGCCGAACGTGGACGAGGTTCTGCTCGCGCCAGGAACGGGTGACGTTCCGTACCTCAAGGCATTGCGCGGGTTGCTCTCGCGTATGCCTCGCACGGCGCTGGCCTTCGTGGTCGCGGGCGCTGACGTGCGCGCGGGAGATCGTCTGGGCCAGCTCGCGCTGAGCGAAGGAGGCGTGCGGAAACGCGACGCGCTGATCGCGGGGGCGTTGCGCGGTGTTCCTTCCGTTTGGCTTCCCGCGGGCGGCTACGGGAAGAGCGCGTGGCGAACCTTGGCGGGGACCGCCTTGGTGCTTGCACGGCGTCCGTACAAGAGGATCTCGCCTGACGACAATCCGCTCACCGCGCAATTCGGTCGGCGCGCACGTCACCTTCAAGCGGCGCAGCTGCAGGGCACGGAGCTGGAGCTCACCGCGGCGGACTTGGAAGCGGATCTGCATCAGGGCGCCGGTGGCGAGCAGCGGCTGCTCGGGTATTACACCCGACACGGGATTGAGTACGCGCTCTACACGTACGGTCTGCTCGCGGCGGTGGGGCGGCTGGGCTACTCGCGGCTGCGCACGGAGTTGTCGACGTCAGGGAGCGGCGACCGGTTCACGCTCTTTGGCACCGCGTGGGGAAACGAGCACGTCCTGGTGGATGCGACGCTGCAGCGCCGGCATCTCAATGGCGCGGAGTGTCTCTTCGTCAATTGGCTCAACCTGCGCCATCCGCGCGCGGCCTTCACCGAAGCGCGGCCTGCACTTCCAGGACAAGACGTGCCGGGGCTGGGGCTGCTGCCTGAAGCGGCGGAGATGTTGAGCCTGATCGCGAAGCGGCTCTCGCTCTCCACGGTAGCGTTCCGGCCTGCGTGGTACCACCTGGCCTTCGCGGCGAAGAAGCGGGCTCAGTTCCTGGATCCGGCGCGGCAGGGACGGTTCGAAGCGCTGCTGCGCGACGTGGCACACCTGCCGCTCGCCGAGGCGACGCAGGCGGTGGCGGATGGACGGGTGATGCTCGACGGACTGCCTTACGCGTGGGAGGCGGAAGAGATGGTGCTGCGTCCCGCGGAAAACACGCCGGAGCACGATCAGGCGTTGCTCAAGGAGAAGGAGCGCGTGAACTTCACGCTGGCCGGCGGACCGTGATGATCGCGTAACGACATCAGCTGGGCGTGGGCTCTTGGGCGGCGAGACGCAAGCGCGAGGCTTCCATTCTGGCGCGTTGGAATCGCAGCGAGACATCCAACGTCCGCGTGGGCATCCACACGGAAAAGCGCGAACCTTTTCCATCCTCACTGCTGGCCTTCATGTGGCCGCCCAGCTTGTTCACGAGGCTGAAGCAGATGGCGAGACCCAACCCCACGCCCTGGCCGGCGCGCTTGGTGGTGAAGAATGGATCGAAGAGGTACGGGAGCAGCGCTTGCGGAATGCCGCTTCCGTTGTCGGTCACGGAGACTTCGACTCCGTCGTCCACCTTCTGCGTCTCCACCGCGATGCTCGGCTTCTTGCGCGTGGACACGGCGTCGGCCGCGTTGGTGAGCAGGGTCACCACGATCTGAGTCAGGTAGCCGGGCGTGATGTGGAGCCGGCGCGGATGGGACAGCTGGTGCACCACTTCGATTCCTTCGAGGTGGCTGCCGCAGATCACCAGCGCGCGCTCAATCTCGGAGCTGGCTTCGACCCATTCCGACGCGCTGCTGCGATCGCTCGCGAGCATGGTCAAGTCGCGCACCAGGCCGCGAATGCGTTCGGTCCCTTCACGCACTTCGGACTTGATCGCTCGCACGTCAGCGAGCAGCTCCTCTCTCGGACGCGGCGGACCGGAGACTTCGCCGATCAGCTCTTCCATCGCTCGGATGATCTGTTCGCTTCCGGCGAGCACGAAGGCCAGCGGGTTGTTCAGCTCGTGCGCCACGCCCGACGCGAGCATTCCCACCATGCCCAACTTCTCCGCATCCAACAGCTGGCGCTGTGCGGTGAGCAGCTCTTGGTGCGCGTGGTGGATGGCGTCCTTCTGCTGGAGGATCTCGAACCGCGCTTCGCGCAGCCGCAGGAGTGAACGAACGCGCGCGAGCAGCTCTCGCTCACGGACGGGCTTGGGCAGGTAGTCGTCCGCGCCGTCTTCAAGACCGCTCGCTCGTCCATCCGGGTCCAAGTTGGAGGTCATCAACACGAAAGGAGTCTCGCGGAGCGATGGCTCGGCGCGGACGCGGCGGCAAAACTCGTGGCCGTCCATGCCGGGCATCATCACGTCGGAGATGATGATGTCGGGCGCGCGCGCCAGACAGATGGAGAGCGCGGACTCGGCCGTTGCGGCGGCCACCACTTCAAACTCACTGGACAGCAGCACGCGCAGCTGGGCGCGTATGGTCGGCGCGTCGTCGACGATTAACACCGTTCGTGACGTGAGGGGTCGCAGGGGGCGGGTCGAATCGGAACCCTTCGTGTCTGAGCTCATAAATCCTCGGGGGTACTTCGAACTCTAGTCTCCACTGCACTCGTCGTGCACAGCGCCGCTTGGAGCGGAATCCGCGACTTGCGGGTTGAAGGTGAAGGGTCCACTCCCCTTGGAGGGTGCTCTGCGACCTGCTGACGTAAGCGCGAACGTGCGCGTAGGTACGAAGCGTCATAAAAAACAGCCCATGCTCAAACGCGCGCAGGCGATCTGGCTGACGCTGTGTTGTCTGGCGGCGCTGGCGATCATCGCGTCGCAGGTGCTGGGAAACCGCCCGAAGGCTCCGCCGCTTCCACCTCCACGCGCGGAGCTCGACGGAGGAGGCTGTGAGGTCCCCGCGGAGATCTCGGTGCGTCCCAACAGCACCGCTGACGCCCCGCCTTCAGTGCTCGTCGCTGTCCCACCGGTGAAGCTCTTTCTCGACGGTGAGCCGGTCTACGCAGGTGCGGACGCGCCCCGACAGGTGCGGGCGGGCGAGCACGAGCTCCGCGCGGAGGCCCCCGGCGAGGCGCCCCTTGTCACCCGCCTCCGAGTTGATGCCTTCACCCCCTTCCTCGTCCACGCGGAGCGGTCTCCCTCCCCAGTCGGCATCACGCTTCTTCGTGCCGGGACGGTCTGCGTGAGCTGCGCGTCGCCGCTCAACGACGTGAAGTTGGATTTCCGCAAACAGGCCGTGCGCGCGCCGGCCCTGCTCGCCACTGCCGCTGAAGCGCTTCGCAAGGACGACTGGGCGAACGCCGCGGAGGCGCTGCGCGGCGTTCCGGTGAAGGCGCGAAAGGATCCGCTTTTCCTGCGGCTCGCTTCGGCAGTGCACAGCGCGTCTCTGCAGCCGGAGCTCTCCAAACAAGAGGCCGCCGCGAGCTCGGTCGAGGTGAAGGTGCTGCTAGAGAAGCTGGACACGTTGAAGCTTGCCGAAGGCACCCGGCGACACAGCGTGCTCTTGGCGCGGTGGAACAAATTGACGGAGCGGTTTGGTGCGGTGACACAGCGCTTTCAACCGGACGCTCCTGGCGCGGTGGCCGCGGGCTCGTCGCGGTTCGACAGCCTCTCCAAGGCGTTTGAGGTCGCAGCGCGCGGGCAGAAGGTGACCGAGGAGGACGAGCTGGTGGGGGCCGCGGAGGTGACCTTGGTGACCCTGGTAGGCCAAATCCGGAGAGCCCGTCCGGAGGACTGTTTGTTTCAAACGGAGGTCGTCGCAACCGCGCTTCGCTCGAGGGGAGACCGGTCGCATCCGGGGACGATTGTGCTAACTGGCGCCAGTCAGGGCAGACTTCGTCATCAATCCTTCGTTCAGACATGTCAGACACACTGCAGCACCTCCTTGAAGAAGGCGTCATCGACGGCGTGTTGGCCACGCTGAAGACCGGAAAGGAAGCAGAGGTCTTCCTGGTCGAGCACGCCGGTGCGGTGGTCGCCGCCAAGGTGTACAAAGAGCGGCACGAGCGAAACTTCCGCAACAACGCCGGCTACCGCGAAGGCCGCGCGGTGCGAAATACGCGCACGCAGCGAGCGATGGATCGCGGCAGCAAGTTCGGGCAAGCCGCGGCGGAAGAGGCGTGGAAGAGCGCGGAGGCAGATGCGCTCTACAAGCTGCACGCGGCGGGCGTGCGGGTTCCCACGCCAGTGTTGTTCTTCGAAGGTGTGCTCCTGATGCAGCTGGTGGTGAACGCGGAAGGACAGCCCGCCCCCCGGCTGATTGAGATCGGCCTGCATCCGGAAGAAGCGGTCGCGATGTACCAAGACCTG
>JBQTKE010000434.1:0-12507 GCA_052386435.1 Myxococcaceae bacterium | reverse complement strand
TTCAATATTCACGAGCTGATCTACGAGCTGATCGACGAGGGCTCCTGGTTCGAGATCAAGAAGCTCTTCGCTCAAGAGATCGTCACCGGCCTGGCGCGCATCGACGGCCGAACCGTGGGCATCGTCGCGAACCAGCCCAAGTACAAGGGCGGAGTTCTCTTCGTCGACTCGGCGGATAAGGCTGCGCGGTTCATCTGGCTCTGCGACGCGTTCAACATTCCGCTCCTTTACTTGGCGGACGTGCCTGGCTTCATGATCGGCACCAAGGTCGAACGCGCCGGCATTATTCGCGCCGGGGCGAAGATGATCTTCGCCGTGTCCGAAGCAACCGTCCCCAAGATCTCCGTCGTGGTTCGCAAAGCGTACGGCGCGGGTCTGTACGCGATGAGCGGTCCCGGCTTCGCCCCCGACTGCACGTTGGCGCTTCCCCAGGCCATGATCGCTGTGATGGGACCAGAGGCTGCCGTGAACGCGGTCTATTTCAACAAGATCCAAGAGAAGCCCGAGGGCGCCGAGCGCGACGCGTACGTGAAGTCGCTGCGCGACGAGTACAAAGCCGACGTCGACATCTACAAGCTCGCCTCAGAGCTGATCGTGGACGAGATCGTTCCTTCGGACACGCTTCGCGACGAGCTGCGCAAACGCTACGCCCTCTACGCCGCACGCTACAGCCCACGGACTGAGAAGAAGCACGGCGTTCTGCCGGTCTGACCTCTCTCGCTCTGAAACGCGACGGGCAGTGAGCCCTGCGCCACGACCTGAGCGTCGGGTAGGCGCTGCGCCTGTCAGCCTGACCTCGCTCATTGAGCGACAAGCCGGTACGGCGCCCGTCGACCTGACCTCAACAGCCATCGCCTGAACGAAATTCGCAGATTCCGTCATTGCGGACGACCTCAGCGAAACATCTCGCGCTCCGCGCCCGCGACAGAGTGAGGCGCCCTCGGCAACACGGCACTGGCCCGTTGCCGAGTCCTGCGATAAGCCCGTGCCGCAATGGATTTCGAGATCCCCGAGAGTCACCGAGCCCTCCAGCATTCTCTGCGTCAGTTCTGCGAAGCGAAGGTCAAACCCTTCGCGCGGCAGTGGGACGCGGAGGAAAAATTCCCCGCGGCCGAGGTCAAAGAGCTTGGACAGATGGGCGTGATGGGGAACCTCGTTTCGGAGGAAGACGGCGGCGCGGGAATGGACGCGCTGGCGGTGGCTGTCGCGGTGGAAGAGGTGGCGCGCTACGACGGTTCGCTCGCGCTGACGGTCGCGTCCCACAACGGCTTGGGCACCAGCCACATCCGCGTCTTCGGTAACGATGCTCAGAAGAAGAAGTACCTGCCCAAGCTCGCGACGGGTGAATGGTTGGGCGCGTGGGGACTCACCGAACCGGGATCTGGTTCTGACGCCTCAGGCATGAAGTCCACTGCGGTTCGCAAGGGCGACAAGTGGGTGCTCAACGGCGCCAAGATGTTCATCACTCAAGGCACGGTGGGCGACGTGTTCGTGGTGCTGGCGCTCACCGAACCTGCGAAGAAACAGAAGGGCGTCACCGCGTTCATTCTTGAGAGGGGCCTGGCCGGCTTCTCCCAGAAGGCGATCCACGGAAAGCTGGGCATGCGGTCGTCCGACACCGCGGAGCTCATCCTGGAGAACGTGGAGGTTCCAGACTCGCAGCGACTGGGCGAGTTGAACCACGGCTTCATCGACACGCTGAAGATCCTTGATCGCGGTCGAATCACGATCGGCGCGCTGAGCGTTGGCCTGGCTCGCGGCGCCCTTGAAGAATCCGTCCGTTACTCCAAGGACCGTACCGCCTTTGGTCAGCCGATCGCGGAGTTTCAGGCGCTGCGCTGGATGATGGCGGACATGAAGACGGAGCTCGAGGCGTCGCGCTTGCTCGTTCACCGCGCGGCCCGTTTCGCCGACGCGGGCAAGCCGTATTCGAAGGAAGCGTCGATCGCGAAGCTCTTCGCCTCCGAGGTCGCGACCCGCGCCTGTAACAAGGCGGTCCAGATCCACGGCGGCTACGGCTACACGCGCGAGTTCCCGGTGGAGCGCTACCTGCGCGACGCGAAGCTCTGTGAGATCGGCGAAGGCACCAGCGAAGTGCAGCGCTCCATCATCGCTCGCGAAATCTTCAAGACCTGATGAACCCCTCCCTCCTAGAAGAACTGGGCCTCAAGGTGAGCAGCGCGCCAGGCACCCGTCTGGAAGCGGAGCTTCCGCTCAAGAACGCGCTGATCAATCCGCTGACCCGCAAGCCGATCAACCAAGTTCGTTTTACGGTGGTCGACGATCGACTCCTGGTGATCGCTCCGCCCGCGTTGGTGGGAACGGCGCCTGTGGGGCTGGGGCGCGTGGAGAAGGCTTCGGATCTGGAGGATGCGCTCATCGCGTCGTTCAACGACCACATCTTTCACGTGCAACGTCGTTCCGCGGAGCTGACCGCGCTCGGCTTGTTTCCCAAGGTCGACCCGGAATCGCTGCAGCTCTCTGCCGAATTCGATGCGCAGCCGTTCCGCTTCGTGATTGGCACCGACAAGCGCGGCAACTTCCGGGTGCAGCGGGCGTCGCGCGGCACCCACGAGCTGGCCGTTGACGCGGCTGTTCAGCCGTTCGAGCTTTCTGAGTTTCGTGAGCAAGGCGCGCTCGCGGGCTACCTGCAAGCGCTCTTCGCCGAGCCCCACGACGGCCCGCAGACACCTCCGCGTCAGGCGCTGGTGAGCTTTGGAGAAGTGGTGAAGCGTTTCGGGACCAGCGCGGTGCTTCCTCCGAAGAGCTCGCTCGAGGTTCTGATCGAATTATCGGTGGACAGCGCCCACTACCGCTTCGCGGCCGCACGCGTGTCTGGCAATTCGTTCCGCGGTCTGCTCGCGGGATCGTCAGGGAAGATCTGGGCGGAGCGCTTTGAGCTGGATCAGTTTCCCGGCGTGGAGCCGTTGGTCGCGCGCCTGCTCAAGGTCCCCACCGCGCGGGTCAAAGTGATTCCTCCGGCGGAGGTCAGCTGACGTGGCGGAAGCCGATCTCGCGGAGCGGTTGCTCAAGGGCGATGTCCGCGCCGCTTCACGGCTGATGCGGGAGATCGATGACGGCCAGCCGCACGCCACCGCGATGCTCCAGCAGATCTTTCCGGAGACGGGCAAGGCATACGTCATCGGCGTCACCGGCTCTCCCGGTGCGGGCAAGAGCACGCTTACCAACCGGCTGATTGCGCAGTACCGCAAGGCGGGAAAATCGGTCGGCGTCATCGCGGTGGATCCCACCAGTCCGTTCACCGGTGGAGCGATTCTGGGTGACCGCATTCGCATGCAGGAGCACGCCACGGATCGCGGCGTCTTCATCCGCTCCCTTGCCACGCGCGGAAATCTGGGCGGGCTTTCCCGCGCCACAGGCGACTGCATTCGCGTGATGGACGCGATGGGCCGCGACGTGATCCTCGTGGAGACGGTGGGCGTTGGGCAGGACGAGATCGACATCGCGCAGATGGCCCACACGACGTTGGTCGTCGTTGTTCCCGGGATGGGCGATGACATCCAGGCGATCAAGGCGGGCATCCTGGAAGTCGCGGACGTCTTCGTGGTGAACAAGGCGGATCTGGACGGATCGGATCGCACGGTCCGCGAGCTGCGGGGAATGCTGGAGATTCGGCACGCAGTGAAGGCGCCTCCCCTGGACCACGACGCGCATCACCGCATGGTGCGAGCCAAGGCCGAGGGTCGTCCCGTGGAGCCGACCCAAGTCGATCCTGCTGAGTGGGAGCCGCCCATCCTCAAGGTCGTCGCGGCGAAAGGGGAGGGGATGGAGGCCTTGGTCGAGGCGGTGGAACAGCACCGGCAGCACCTGGAGACCACCGGAGAACGCGCGACCCGCGAACGATCGCGCGCCGCGGCTCAGTTCGTGGCCCTGCTTCGTGAACGGCTGTTGAGAAGCGCGCTCTCTCGGCTGGAGCGCGAACGCGGGCGCTTCGATGAAGTCGCGGGAAAGATCGCTCGACGAGAAGCGGATCCCTACGCGCTGGCGAACGAGCTGGCGGAACAACTGTCAGCAGGCTGAACATGGGTGAGCGAGAAAAGTCCAACCGCTTGAGCCCCGACGAACGCATCGCCGGGCTGGAGTCGAAGCTTCAGGTCACTTTCACCGATAAATCGCTCGGACTCGCCGCGGTCACTCACAAGAGCTACGCCAACGAGCACCGCGACGAGAACGGCAGCGACAACGAACGTCTAGAGTTTCTGGGCGACGCGGTGATCGATCTCGCGGTCAGTCACCGACTGATGGAGCGCTTCCCCAAAGCCGAGGAAGGCGAGCTGTCCAAGCTGCGCGCGCTGATCGTCAATGAAGAAGGTCTGGCGAAAGTGGCGCGCCGGCTCGGTCTGGGGGAGCTGCTCCAGCTGGGAAGAGGGGAAGAGCTGACGGGTGGTCGCGAGAAGAGCTCGGTCCTCGCGGACGCGCTCGAAGCGGTCATCGGCGCGGTCTACCTCGACGGTGGGCTGTCCAAGGTCATGCTGCTGGTCGACACGCAGTTCGGCGAGGTGCTGGAGGGCGTGGCGGATGGGCGCAGCGGGTTCGACTACAAGACCCGGCTGCAAGAGCTCATTCAGACCAAGCACAAGATCTCCCCCCGCTACAAAGTCGTCGCAGAGAGTGGGCCGGATCACGCCAAGGTGTTCGAGGTGGAGCTGACCATCGCCTCGGAGCCCCACGCGCGTGCCACTGGCCGCAATAAGAAGGAGGCCGAACAGTCCGCGGCGAAGGTCGCGTTGGAACGCCTGCAGTCCGAAGAACCGAAGCCCTGATTCCACTTGGGCCCCGGCTCGCCCAGGAATAGTCTTCGCCACCTTTCTTCAGCCAGGAGCGTTCGTTCGCATGAAGCCCTTCGGGATGGTCGCTGCGTTGGTCGTCATCACCTCTGCCGCCTTCGCCCAGGCGCCGGACGCTGGAGCCGCCGTCAAACCGGTCAAGCCTGCCGCGGCGGCGGGCAAGTGGAGCCAGAAGGTCCAGGCGGGCAAGGATCTCTACGCCACGCTCAAGACGTCAGACGGCGACATCACCGTGAAACTCTTCTCCAAGGACGCGCCGAAGACCGTGGAGAACTTCGTGGCGCTGGCCGCCGGCGAGAAGGAGTGGACGCACCCTCAGACGGGAGCGGTCTCCAAGAAACCGCTCTATGACGGCACGATCTTCCACCGCGTGATCCCCGAGTTCATGGTGCAGGCGGGTGACCCGCTTGGCGTCGGCATGGGCGGCCCGGGCTACAAGTTCGAGGACGAGTTCACCTCCGGCCGCGTCTTCGACAAGGTGGGCATCTTGGCGATGGCGAACTCGGGTCCCGCGACGAATGGTTCGCAGTTCTTCATCACCGTGAAAGAGACGCCGTGGCTCAACAACCGGCACACCATCTTTGGTGAGGTGGTGGTCGGCTATGAGAACGTGCTGAAGATCTCGCAGGTCGAGCGCGGCCCTCAGGACAAGCCGAAGAAGGACGTGGTTCTGAAGAAGATCGAGCTTTCGGAGAAGGCGCCCAAGGGCGTGAAGGGATCGAAGCCCGCCGCCGCAGCGCCGAAGCAATAACTTCGCACCAAACCAAGAGACGGGAGCAGTCATGGGCATGATGGACAACGCGCGAGCGGGCAAAGAGCTGTTCGCCACGTTCGATACGACCGAAGGCAAAATCGTCGTTCGGCTCTTCTCCAAAGACGCACCGAAGACGGTGGAAAACTTCGTGGGACTGGCCACGGGCGAGAAGGAATGGACCCACCCGGCGACGAGTGAGAAGCAGACCTCCACGCCCCTCTACGACGGGACGGTTTTCCACCGCTGCATCAAGGAGTTCATGATTCAGGGCGGCGACCCGCTGGGCCGCGGCACCGGTGGACCGGGCTACAAGTTCGAGGACGAGTTCGGCTCTGGCCGGAAGTTCGACCGTCCGGGTCTCTTGGCCATGGCGAACGCAGGGCCGGGCACCAACGGCTCGCAGTTCTTCATCACTGTCATCCCCACGCCGTGGCTGACCAACAAGCACACGATCTTCGGTGAGGTGGTGAAGGGGCAGGACCTGGTGGAACGGGTCGCGAACGTGATACCCAAGGGTCCCAACGACCGTCCCAAGACGGACGTGAAGATCACCAAGCTGAGCATCACCGAACAGCAGCCCGCCTAAGTCGTTCGTAACCCCAGAGAATCACATTCACCTTGGGGCCTTCCCACGCAGACCGGGAAGGCCTTAGACCACCTCCTCTTTATGGCTCGGCCCCCCAACGCCAAGCGTCAGGGGCGATCGCATCGCAGCGGCTTTGCCGCTTTGATCGGTCGTCCGAACGTCGGCAAGAGCACTCTCCTCAATCGGCTGACCGGCGCCAAGCTGGCCATCGTATCGCCCAAGCCGCAGACGACCCGGAACCGGATTCTCGGCGTCATCACGCGTCCGGAAGGGCAACTCGCGCTCCTCGACACCCCTGGCATCCACCAAGCGCGCGGTGAGCTGAACAAGCGCATGGTCGACGTGGCGCTTCGCGCCGCCCACGAATGCGAAGTGGTGCTCTTTCTGGTCGAGCCTCCCGTGGGAAGTCCGCACGGCGAGACGAAGAAGGTTCAGGAAGAGGAGCCGCTCCCAGTCAAGTTAGAGGTCGGGGGAGGGAACCGCTTCATCCTGGAGAACCTGCGCAAGGCTGGCAAACCGGTGCTGCTGGTGGTGAACAAGATCGACGCGGTGGAGAAGCCGCTGCTGCTCCCGTTGATCGATCTGTACCGGAAGGAGTTTCCCTTCGTCGAGATCCTTCCCATCTCCGCGCGCAAGGGCGAAGGCGTGGAAGAGCTCTTCGAGACGGTGATGGGGCACCTGCCCGAAGGTCCGCCCATGTTCGACGAGGACATGCTCACGGATCAGGCGGAGCGCGTGCTGGTCGCCGAGTACATCCGCGAGCAGCTGCTCCGTCACTGCCGGCAGGAGATTCCGTACTCGTCCGCCGTCGTCGTGGATTACTTCGATGAGTCAGAACGCGATCGCAAAGACGACAAACCCACCGCGGGTTTGGGCGGTCTGGTGCGGATTGAAGCGTCCATCTTCGTCGAGCGCGATTCTCAGAAGGCGATCGTGATTGGGAAGAAGGGGCAGATGCTCAAGACGATTGGCACCGATGCCCGATCGTCGATTGAGCGCTTCCTGGGCACCCATGTGTTTCTCTCTTTGCGGGTACGAGTGGAGCCGCGCTGGAGCGAGCGCCCCGAAGCCCTTTCCAAGCTGGGGTACGACGAATGAAGCCGCTCGTAGCGATCGTGGGCCGGCCGAACGTGGGCAAGTCCACGCTCTTCAACCGGCTGGTGCGGCGAAAGTTGGCCATCGTCGAAGACATTCCGGGCGTGACCCGAGATCGCCACTACGCGGACGCCGAATGGGGCGACCGCGAGATGACGTTCATCGACACCGGCGGCTTCCTGCTCAAAGAGAGCGACAAGCTGCTCACCGAGGTCCGTGCTCAGGCGCAGCTCGCCGTGGAAGAGAGCGACGTGGTGCTCTTCACGGTGGATGCTCGGGCTGGACTCACCGCCGCGGATCAGGATGTCGCTCGGTATTTGCGCAAGAGCGGCAAGCCGCTGGTCTTGGTGGTGAACAAGGTCGACGCGGGCAAGCTGGAGAACGAGCTGCTCGCGGAGTTTCACCGACTGGGCTTCAAGCACATCTTCGCCGTCTCGGCCGAGCACAACCTGGGCATTGAGACCATGCTAGGCACGGTGTTGGATCTGCTCCCACCCGCGCCACCTCCTGCGCCGGAAGAGACAGAGGAAGAAGCCCTGGCCCGCGAGGCGAACGCGCCCATTCGGTTGGCGATCGTCGGCCGTCCCAACGTCGGCAAGAGCACGCTCGTCAACGCGCTGCTTGGGAAGAAGCGCGTGATCGCCAGTGAAGTCGCGGGCACCACGCGTGATCCCATCGACTCCGAGGTCCTCTACAAAGAGAAGAAGTTCATCCTCACCGACACCGCGGGCATTCGGCGCCGCAAGGCGATCCTGGAGAAGTTCGAGCAGTACGCGGTGCTCTCGTCGCTGCGCGCGGCGGAGGACAGCGACTGCGCGGTGCTGCTGATGGACGCCACCGAGCCCGGCGTGGATCAGGACGCCAAGCTCGCCGGCGTGGTCGCGGAAAAAGGGCGCCCGTTGATCATCGTCGTCAACAAGTGGGACCTGGTCGATGGCACGGAGAAGGAGAAGAAGATCCGTGAGGACCTCAAGTACGAGCTCAAGTTCGTGGAGTACGCGCCGATCATCTTCACGTCCGCGCTGACCGGGGCGAAGGTTCAGAAAGTCCTCGAGCTGGCGCAGCAGTTGGTCGCAATGTCGCGACAGAGAACGACGACTCCGCAGCTCAACCGACTGCTCGACGACGTGATCGCGCACCACCCACTGCCGTTCTCACGCGGCCGGCCCCTGCGCATCTATTACATCGCCCAGGTCACCACGCAGCCGCCGACGTTCGCGCTGACCTGCAACCGACCGACAGACATCCCGGAGCGGTATCAGCGCTACATCACCAACCAGCTGCGCAAGACCTTCGATCTTCGAGTGCCGATCCGCCTGCTCTTCCGAGAGCGGCCGGGCAAAGAGAAGCGCGCGGCGCGAATGAATCCTCAGAAGCTCAAGCGAAGTCAGCGTCGCAAGCAGAAGCAAAGCCGCGAACGATAGGCGAACCCAGTCGCCGAACCTTCGCCTTGCGGGAATGGCGGGGAATGTTCGGCTTGCGAAGGGTGAAGCGGGCCTCTCGCGACCTTGCGTCATCAACGTCAGTCAAATTGCGACGATCGACAGATCCAGGCTGACTCAGAAAGTCGGTGCGCTCAGCGGGCGCAAACGCACCGAGCTTATCGAGGCACTGGGTTGGGTCCTGGGACCCGATTCTCCTTCGCAATAGGCGAAAACTGACGCCAGGAGGCCCTGCCCGCGATGGGGTCGACGCTAGAAGTCTGCGGAGCGCCAACCGAAGGTGGCGACGAAGCTCGCTCCAACTGGAAATGCCGTGCTGTTGAAGAGGAACCCGTAGCGGACCTCCGCTCCGGCGAAGAAGTGAGTCGCCACCGGAACCCAGAACCCCAGCGCCGCGGCACCACCCAGGGCGAGCACGGTGCTTCGCTTCTCCACCGCGAAGCGCTGACCTTCCAGTCGCAACGCGGCATAGGGCACTGCGCTCCCCAGGTCGATCCGGTACTGGAGGCCCAGACTTCCCGCAGCGCGCCAAACGGCCAGCGAGGTCTCATTTTTCAAAAACAGCCGATGAATCGACGAGTCCACGGCCAGCTCGATTCCGAGCTGCTTCCACGGGGACACCGACGTCCAGAGCCCGAATTCTGGGCCCGCCAGCAGGCCTCTCCCAGGAAGTGACACCCCGGCGTTCGCGGCGACCAGCCACTGAGGGGCCGCGGAGGCGCTGCACGCGATAAACAGGGCGGCTGCCAGGAGACCGGGGCGCACGGGGATTTAGCTCTTAGCTCGGCGCTGATTCGATTGACACCTCAGAGCGCGGATCCGTAGATTCCGCCGCCATTTTCCGCAGCACCTTCATCAAGCCTTCATCAAGAAGCAGGCAGAGGGGTTCATCCAGCGTGGCTGACAAGTTGACGAAAAAAGAGCTTCGGTCTCCGGACGCTTTCCAGCGCGCAGGCGCGGAAGCTACCAGTTGGGCGGGGCAACACGAGAAGAAGCTCGCTGGAGCGGTCGTCGTGGTGCTTCTCGTTGGAGGCGGGATCGCCGTGACGCGGTACCTCTCCAGCCGGACGGATCACCAGGCGTCGCGCGCGCTTTCCGAGGCGCTCAAGGTCCTGGAGCGGCCGGTGACCGAATCGCCCTCGAGCGAAGACAGCAAGGACCTGACGCCCTTTAGGACGGAGAAGGAGAAGAGCGAAGCGGTGGTGAAGACGCTGGCGGAGTTCCGCAGCCAGTACAAGGGCACCCAATCGGCGGTGACCGCGGCACTTCCCTACGCGCAGGCCTCGCTGAAGCTGGGCAACTACGACGAGGCGCTCAGCGCGTACCAAGAGGTCGCGAAGGACATCCCCGCGACCGATCCGCTGCACTCGACCGCGCTCGAAGGCACCGGCTACGCGTACGAGGCGAAGGGTCAACTCGATCAGGCCTTGAGCTCGTTCGAGCAGCTCTCCAAGGAGAACCAGTCCGAGTTCCTCAATGGCATGGGGCTCTACCACCAAGCGCGCGTGCTGATTCAGCAGAACAAGAAGGAGGAGGCAGTCACCCGTCTCTCAGAGATCTCGGACAAGGCGCCCGATTCGGCCGCCGCGCGCATGGCGAAAGAGCGCTTGGCGATCTTGGTCTCCGAAGGCGTGAAGCTTCCGGAGAAGGCTCCCGCGCCGAAGACTGACGCGGGTCCGTAACCCCATGAATCCCCGCCTGAGTACCTTCGGTCGTTCGTTCCTGGTCCTCGCGGGGATCGGGCTTTCCGGTTGCAGCACTTTGTCGCTGTTCAACGACCCCATGGGTCCGCGAACCGCAGGCGACAACACGCGCGAAGCACCCGTTCAAATCTTCAGCGTGGACTGGTGGAGACCGTTGGTCACTTCGCCCATGTGGGAATACTCGCCGCGCGAGACAGCCACGCCCGCGGTCGATCCGGACAGTGGGCGCGTTGTGGTGGGAACCCGCGACGGCAAGCTGCGCAGCTTTAGCGTCGACGGACGGCAGGAGTGGACGTTCGAGACGAAGGGCGCCTTCGTCGCGGGCGGCGTGATTGAGAACGACACGCTCTACATGCCCGGCGGCGACGGAGTGCTCTACGCGTTCAAGGCCAGCACTGGCGCGATCCACTGGAAGTTCCCCGCGGGTGAAGAGCTGGCCACCATCCCGGTCGTCGCCGACGGCAAGGTGCTGGTCGCGTCGCAGAACGACACCCTCTTCGCCGTCGATCAGAAGACCGGGAAGTGGCTCTGGCAGTACAAGCGCGATCCCCCGCCTGGCTTCACCATTCGGGGGATGTCCAGTCCGACCGTCGGCGGTAAATTCGCATACATCGGGTTTTCGGACGGCGTGCTCGTTGCGCTCGATATTCAGGACGGCGTCGCCAAGTGGGAGCGTTCGCTCTCTGGCGGTGTGGGCGCGTTCCTCGACATCGACACCAAGCCAGTCCTAGACGCTGGCGGCCACGTCTTCGCCGCGTCCTATAAAGACGGCGTCTTCGCGCTCAACGCAGAGACTGGCGAGGTCGTCTGGCAGTCGGCGATCACGGGAATCACCGCGCTCGTGACTCGAGGCGACGTGCTCTACGCGACTGGCGACGCTCGGATTACCGCGCTGCTGCTGAGCACGGGACGAACCATCTGGTCCTATGAGCTGAAGGGCCGCGCCGGACGGATCCCGATGCTCGCCAAGGGGATGTTGATCGTCCCCGCGGATGGGGCGCTGGTGTTTGTCGATCCTCAGTCGGGGACGCCGCGACTGTCATGGGATCCAGGGCAGGGCGTTTCCGCGGCGCCGCGGTTGCTCGATTCCAGGCTCTACGTGCTCTCCAACAGCGGAACCCTTTTCGCGATGCACCTGGCCGGAAGCGGCGGATGACGCCGCGCAAGGTGCGCGTTGTTGCCGCGCTCATCACGGACAATGCCCATCCCGAGCAGTACCTTGTTCAGCAACGGCTGCCGGGAAGGAGCCGCGCCCTCCTCTGGGAGTTCCCGGGAGGAAAGGTGGAAGCAGGGGAGAGCGACGAACAGGCTCTGGCCCGTGAGTGCCAGGAGGAGCTGGCGGTGGACCTCAGCGTTGGGCGAAAGCTCTGGGAAGCCGAGCACGCCTACTCGGACCTGATTGTCGTGCTGGCGCTGTATGCAGCACGGATCACGTTTGGCGTGCCGAAGCCGCTCGGGGCAAATGCGCTGCGTTTCTGCAGCCCGAGCGAGATGCTCGCGCTCCCGTTCTGTGATGCGGACATCCCGTTGCTGCAGTTGCTCGCGAAAGAGCCCCAGCGCTTCGCGGGCTGACTCGCCTTGAGTTGCGCTCGCAGCCGCGGAACCGGAAGATTGCGATGAGGCGCCGGATCGGGGAAAGCTCCGCGCTCGATGATTCGCAACACCTTCCAGCTCATTCCGGGTGTCGGGCCGTGGCGCGAGAAGGACCTCTGGGCGCGCGGCGTCCGAGAGTGGTCGCATTTCCCGCCACCAGAGGACGGAATCTGCATCTCCGCTGAAGGTGATGTTCGTGCGCGCAAGCGACTGGTCGAGGCCGAGGCAGCCTTTGCGGCGAGAAATCTCGCAGCGCTGTCCAAGCTCATTCCGCCGCGCGAGCACTGGCGTCTCTACGACATGTTTCCGGAGGAAGCGGCGTTCTTCGATATCGAGACGGACGGCAAGGAGCATCTGCGTCCAACCGTGGTCTCGGTCTTCGACCAGGAAGGGCTGCACGTGTTCATTAAAGACCGGAACATGGACGAGCTTCCGGCGCGGCTTGGGCGCAGCGCGATTTGGGTGACATTCAACGGAACGTGCTTCGACGTGCCAGTTCTCGAAAGACACTACGCAGATCTGCCGA
>JBQTKE010000433.1:0-2159 GCA_052386435.1 Myxococcaceae bacterium | reverse complement strand
CGCCACGCGTTCTGCGACAGCATTGCAGGCCTCGAAGATCCGTCACCCATCACCACCCACCGACTGCGGCACACCTACGCAACGTCATTGCTGAATGCTGGGATGAGCTTGGTCGGCGTGATGAAGCGTAACTCCTCGCGGATCCCCGTCGTGATGTAGCGCCCAAAAACGTCTTGGCTCTCGGCTTTCCCTGAACAGGAGAGACGATGAACGACGAGTCAGAGTTGAAGCTGTTGAAGGAGGAGATTTCCTTGCTGGGGCCGGTCTCACCGTCCCGGCGGTACCCGGATGAACTGCGGCAGAGGATTCTCGCGTGGGTTGCGGCGGAGCGAGAGCGAGGCGTCGCGCGCAAAGAGGTGACGTCTGTCATCGGGATTCCGTGGGAGACGGTCACTCTGTGGCGAAGACGAATGAACGCGGCCGCGCCTGTTGAAGAGTTTCAGCGGGTACGCGTGGTGACCAAGAAATTGGGACGTCCTCCGCTCCAGCGCGTTTCTACCCTGACGCTGCGCACACCGAATGGCCACCTCGTCGAAGGGTTGACGGTGGACGCGCTCGCGCTGTTGCTCTCAAAGCTTCGATGATTGGCTCGACTCGGAAGCTGACGGTGCTGGCCTTCACCGCGCCGACTGACATGCGCAAGGGCTACGACGGGCTGTGCGCGTTGGTGACGTCAAAACTGTTCGCCGACCCGGTTTGCGGAAACCTATTCCTCTTCGTCAGTCGCACGCGCAAGCGCGCGAAGGTTTTGTTCTGGGATGGAACGGGCCTGGTCATCTACGCCAAGCGGTTGGAGAAGGGGCGCTTCACAGCGCCATGGGAGCGGCAGGTAGAGGGGCCCGTGGAAATGACTGTGTCAGAGCTTGGCCTCTTCCTCGAGGGCAGCCGGTTGGCCGGAAGAATGAAACTGAGCCCTGCCGCCTTCGTGGTGGGGACAGTCTTTGCTCCGGCGTCGCGCTAAAGGAAACCGCAACCGAAGGGCTTGTGCGGGGCTCGCGGTTGTGGCACTTCAGAGCGCCGTGGACCTCGAGAGAGAGCAAGACGTCGAGCGGCTTCGCCAGGCGGCGCGCCTGCTTGAGTCCGAGAACCATCGCCTGGTGGCCAAGGTGCTGGAGCTGACGCGCGCTCTGTCCACGGCGCGAGGCGAAGATGCCAAGTCCCTGCCGCTGCGACTCGCGGAGCTGGAAGAGCAGCTGGCTCGCCGCAACAAGATGCTCTTCGAGAAATCCAGCGAGAAGCGGACGGAGAAGTCGTCGGCACCGTCCGCTGAGCGCGCTCCGCAGAAGGGCCACGGGCCCAAGCAGCAGCCGCTGCTGAAGGTGGTGGATGCGCTGCATGTCCTCGACGAAGCGGACCGCAAGTGCACGGCATGCGGCGGCGAGCTGAAGGAATGGGCGGGCCAATTCGAAACGTCTGAAGAAGTCGACGTCCTCGCGCGGACGTTTGTCCTGATGAAGCACAAGCGCCAGAAGTACCGGTGCGCATGCAACGGCTGCGTAGAGACCTCCCCTGGTCCGGAGAAACTCTTCGAGGGCGCGCGCTACTCCATCAACTTCGCCGTCGAGGTCGCCATCCAGAAGTACCTCGACCACGTCCCGCTTGAGCGCCAAGTCCGAATAATGGCGCGCGAAGGCCTCGATGTGGATTCGCAGACGCTCTGGGACTACCTCGAGCGAGTGGCGCGCCTGCTCAAGCCCGCGCACGAAGCGCTGCACACCTTTGTCCTGAGCCAGCCAGTCGTCGGTGCAGATGAAACCCGCTGGCTGCTGATGGGCGCGCCTGCCGGCGAGCAGAGCAAGTGGCACGTCTGGGCGCTCTCGTCCGCGAAGGCCGTCATCTACCGAATCCTCGACAGTCGCTCCGCGGAAGCGGCCCGCAGCGTGCTGAAGTCCTACGAGGGCGTCGTCGTCGCGGATGGCTACGCGGCCTACTCGTCGCTGCGAAAGAATGGTGGGCGATTTTCCCTGGCCCACTGCTGGGCGCATGTTCGCCGCGAGTACTTCGAAATCCGAGAGCGCTACCCCCAGGTAGATGCCATCTTGGACCTCATCGGTGAGCTCTACGCCGTCGAAAAACAATGTGAGACAGGACCGCCCGGAGATGAGCTCCGCCTGAAACTGCGTCGAGAGAAGTCGAAGGCCATCGTCGCGCGCATCCAC
>JBQTKE010000432.1:0-4163 GCA_052386435.1 Myxococcaceae bacterium | reverse complement strand
TCTCGACAATTCGATTATCCACCGGAAGCGACGACCCCGGGCTTACTTTCTTCCTCTAACCACTTGAAGTCCTTACACCCTCGTCGACAAAACAGGGATTTGCACCCAATTCAATTGCGGCCCTACTCCAAGCGCGGTGAAGCGCGACCAATCGCGCGAAGCACTCGCGACACCCACGACTTCGGCCGCCACGCGCGCGTCGTACGAGAGCGGCGTGAAGGCGTCGTAGCGCCAGCCTGAATCGAGTCCCCAGCCGAACGCGTCGAGGAAGGTCTTGCTCAACAGCGGCAGCTCCCGCTGGAGCGTGCGGAACTGCGCGACGGTGAGATCACTCGCGAGAATCTTCGGCCACCCAGCGCGCGGTTGAAGCTGTAGGTACCCTTCCAGCAGTCGCAGCTCGCTGGAGGCGGAGAAGCCGTGGAGCCGACGCTCGCCCAGCTCTTCCGCGAAGCCCGCGGTGCGCAGCGACAACACCGGCAGGGGCGCGCCTGCTTCAAGTCTGCCTCCCACGCCGAGCGCGGTCCTCGCGAAGCCAGACTTCACGAGCGCGTGCTGGGTGAGGCGCTTCTCTTCCTCGATGCGCGCCTGCGCCTGCGCGCTCTGCCACGCCTGCGCGTCGACCTCCGCGAAGTGCGCGTCGACCAGCGCGGCCTGCCCATCCGAGAGCGTCGCGAACACCGCGCGCTCTTCCAACAGCTCGCCCAGCAGCGGCTGCTCTCCCGCCGCGACCAGCTCTTCCTCCAGCGACTGTTCCAGCTCCTCGGCGCTGTCCAACACCAAGCGGCTGCGCCTCACGCGCTCTTCCTTGGCGAACGCCTGCTGTCTGCGTTCCAGATGGTCCCCGTTCAGCGCCAACGCGCGCTGCATCCGCTGATGCTTCGCCTCTTCCAAGGCATGCTGCTCCAGCGCATCCAACGCGAAGCGCTCCATGCGCACTGTCTGCATCACGTAGTCGTAGAGAGCGTCTCGCTCGGCCGCGTCTGCCCGGGCTGCGCGCTGGGAGACGAGCGCGAGAAGTTGGCGCTGTGCCCGGGCGCGTACCGTTCGGATTGGGCTCTGCGTCGTTTCGTTGAGCGTCTCCAACCTCAGCGCCCGCGCCAACTCCTGTCTACGTTGGACTGCCCGCTCAGCGGCGTCGCGGGTGCAGTCGTAGGGGTCCGGAACGTAGGTGAGGAATGGCGTGCCGTTCGCGGTCTCCACCTTCGCCACCGCGTCGAGCGCGGCGCCGGGCATCATCGGACTGAAGCGCGGTGGCGGGACGACGCTGCGGGCTTCATCCAGTGCGCCGCTGAGCAGCGTCAGGAGCAGGCTGGCGCAGTTGTCCGTGAAGAAGAAGTAGTCGAAGTAGCCGCGGCGCTCGAGCTCCCAGATTCGATCGAGCAGATGCCGCTGCTCGCTGTCCGTGAGGTTGAGGCGGTAACGACGAATGGTGCGCTGCTCGCGCTCCAGTGATTGATGCGCCACGCCTGCCATCGCGGTGGTGACGACGCTGGCGGAGAACCCTCCGGTGAGGCCGCGAAGGACGTACTCCCAGCCGCCCTCCAAGTCGCCTGTCAGCGCGACCAGCTGAACCACCGAGCCGAACGACGGCCCGCTCACCACGCTGCCTTCTTTGCGCACCAGCTGGAGCGCGAGGTGGCCGAAGAGCGATTCGGGACGACGTCCCGAGGCCGCGACGAGGAGGATCTCGAGATGAGAGAGTGAGTCCACTGCTGCCCACCCGTCGAACGCGGGGCAACGCGGCTGGGTCCAGGCGGGACCCAACCCCGCGTCGGCGAGCAGCTGCGTGAGCACCCGCGCTTTCGAACGCTCGCGACACGCCACCTGCTCGTCTTCATCTGAAACGGGCGCGGGCACGAGCAGCTCCTCGGCGAACGTGAGGAGATCGTCCCGCGCGCTCTGTTGTCCCGCGCGTCGGCTGTACGCACCTTCGAAGGTGTTGAGCGCGGTCTCACGCCAGGTCAGCGGACGCTCGAAGGGAGCCACCCATCCCGAGAGCCGCCGCCACACCGGACGCCGCGAGAGGGCGAGCACATCGTCCCAGCGCGCCATCACCGCGTGAATGACGGCGCGCTCTCGCCAGAGCTTCCGGCGTGCCGCGGCGTCCAGACCTGTGAGGCGAAGGCCCGCCCAGCGCTCCTCTTTCGGCGGGATGGCGTAGAGGTGAAAGCCCTCCGCCGTCAGCGCGCCCATCCCGGCAACTCGCGCCTCGCGGTGAAAGATGAAGCGCAGCGGTCCGCCCGGCAATTGACGAAGCGCTGGGGAGAGCCGCTCCCAACCTGCTCGCAAGGCGTCCGCATCTTCCTGGCTGTGCGGCCCCAGCAGGATGAGCTCATTCGGCAGCGTGGCCACGTTCGCTTTTCTTGGCGACACGATCGCTTCTGAAGGCGCGGCCACGCTCGCTTCGGGCAACACGCGCGATGCGGGCGGCTTGGCCGCGAGGCACAGCCAGAGCGCGAAAGAGACAGCGCTCATCCCGCGTGGCGTTGCAGGAACGCTTGTGCGTCCTGTTTGATCAGCACGTCTTCTTGCGACAATTCACCAATTCGACGCAGCCACTGCACCGCTTGGTCTGACGTGGGATTTCCGCCGTTGAGCAAGCCGATCAATTCCTTGCGATTCGTTCGGAGGATCCGCCCGAAGCGACCCAAATTCTCTCTGCGGATCTCCGCCGCCGCGGCCAGGTCCTGAACGCTTCTCCCCGCACCCACCGCGAGATCCTGCTGCAGCTGCGCGTAGCTCGCCTTGAGGTAGACCTGCGCGGCCTGCACCTGCGCGGGCGAAGGCGGCGGCAGCGGCGGAGGAGGCGCGCCGGGAGCGTCCTGGGGCGCGGGTGCGGCTGGGACGGGCGCATCCGGCACGGGCACCGCGGGCATCTCTGGCGTCTGTGTTCGCGGTCGAATCGCCACCGCCCAAATCAACACGCCCAAGCCGGCGACGACGACAGTGAGCCCCGCGGTGGTGAGGAGCGGACCGTAATCCCCATTGTTCGAAGAATTGGAGCGGGACGAATTCTGTGTGGTGTTGCGCGACGAGTTCGCGGTCGAGTCCTGCGACGACTGGTTGAGATTGGAATTGCGAGAGCTGGCGCTGGAGTCGTTGGAGCTGTTCGACGAGTTGTCAGAGACGCGGGAAGAGTTAGCGGAGCCGGCCGAATTGCTTCCGGCGGAGGAGTTGCCGGAGTTCATTCCACCGGTCGCGCAGCCCACGTAAGACAGCATCAACGCGCCCACGGTGAGGCGATGAAACAATCCAGTCATTGGAGGACACCCCGGTGAAACGTCGAATCCCTGAAACTGTAGAAACACGGTGGGTGGGAGCGACAGGACGCTCGGTCCCACCCCTGCGACACTCAGCGCTGTTTGCTTCGTGGGACGGTCGCGCCTCACCAACGGCGCGACGTAGGTTCGCTTGGCGTTTCCGAGGCACCGCGGGGTGGCGCGCGTTGTCAACGGCTGGGGTGTGCTTTTTCAGACGGCTGTGGGCGCCCTGGTGTCTTGGGGGCTTTTCAGCGGACGGCGCGATGCCCAACGTCTTCACTCCTGATTTGGGGAAAGGGGTTGGGGAATGCAGACCTTCAAGAAATGCTTGGGGTTGGGGTTGGTCACGGCGGCGTTTGGTGGCGCGTTGGTTTTCGGCTCGGATCCCAGTCTTCGCGCTGAGGTGTTCGGAAAAAAAGCGGTTGCGCAAGGGGTACCTGCGTCCGCTCACCCGTGACGCGATCGGCCGCGTCGATGTCACAGTCGGCGCGCTCCCGCAGCAGTAGGATTCGTCGCGAGTCTTCCTCATGACGAACCCGTCTCGAGTCCTCGTGGTCAGCCGCTCAGAGCCCGCTCGCCGGTTGCTCCGTCTGCTGCTCGAACGCGAAGGCTTCGAATGCGCAAGCGCGGAAGACGGCGACGCGGCCTTCGAGCTGCTCGATGAAGACGGTGCTTCTGTTCTTCTCCTTGACCTGCGGGCCCCTCTTGAAGAGGACGTGCTCTTCATGGGGCTGCTGCGCCGGCGCCGTCCGGACATTGGGACGTTCGTGCTTCATGAGGGCGGCGCTCGCGTGAGTTATCGGGAGACGGAACACTTGCTCTCGTTTGGGCAGGGCGAGGCGTTTCCGGAGATAAAAGACCTCACGCGATGTGTTGCTTGGCTTCTTGCCGAGGATCAGCTGG